>CANGMY010000046.1 GCA_947455015.1 Microthrixaceae bacterium
CTCTTCCCCCTCAACCAGCACCCCGAAAGCGGCAACGCCTTCAACAACAGTTCCCAAGAAAGCGGCCCCGACACCTAAAGCCCGATCGAAGGCGAGTTAGTCGTGGGATCTGTGTGGTGGTACGTCGCTCGTTCCTCTGGTCTCGTTGCATGGGGTCTCGCAGCCCTCGCGGTGCTGTGGGGACTTTTGCTTTCGACGAAAGTCATGGGCAAGAACGCCCGGCCCAACTGGCTGCTTGACCTTCACCGCTTTTTGGGCGGGCTCACCGTGGTGTTCATCGCCATTCATCTCACTGGCCTTTTTCTTGATCCCTTCATCAATTTCGGCGCGGCGCAATTGCTGATTCCGTTTGCCTCCACATGGAAGCCCCTCGCCGTTGCTTGGGGAGTCGTTGCCTTCTATGTGCTGCTTGCCGTTGAGATCACGTCGCTGTTGCGCAAGCGGATTCCGAAGAAATGGTGGAAGGCCGTGCATATGAGCAGTTACGCGGTCTTCGTCGCTGGCACCGTGCACCTCCTTACCGCCGGCACCGACCGACATTCGCCGATCCTGCTTTGGACGGTCGCCGGATTCACCGGTGCCGTTGCCGCTCTGACGCTTTACCGAATCGTGACCCCACGAGAAACGCGAACGATTGACAGCGATACCATCCGGGCTGCACAACCAATCGGTTGAGTTCATTGCCTTGGAGGGACCATGGAACGGCTCGCAGTAGATCTTCTCGCCCCTGAGCTGTACGGCGGCGATCCGTATCCGACCTACGCGTGGATGCGCGCCAACGAACCCATCTACTGGGACGCCGCCAACGAGCTTTGGGGAATCTCTCGCTACGACGACATCGTCGAAATCGAAAAGCGCAAAGACGTCTTCATTAACTCCGACCAAGAGAAGGGTGGCTACCGGCCGAACCTTCCTGCCGACAACGCCATAATCGGACTCGACGATCCGCTCCACATGAAGCGGCGCAACATGGTCTCTCGTCGGTTCACCCCACGCGCTGCAAGCGCATGGGAAGACGACATCCGCGCAAAGGTCACCGGAATCCTTGACGCCGTTCGCGACAACGGCGGTTCCGCCGAAGTCATCAACGACGTCGCTGCTCCCCTCCCCGCAATGATGATCGGCAAGCTCCTCGGCTTCGACGAGGCCGACTGGCCGAAGTTGAAGCATTGGTCCGAGACGACCATCGCTCTCGGTGGTGGCCCTCGCTACTTCAACGAAGTTGGCATGGTTTCCGCAATTGAATTTGCTGGCGCCGCAGCGGAACTCTTCGAATCCAAAAAGACCTGTCCCGCCGACGACATCTTCTCGTTCTACACAACCGCCGAAGTCGACGGGTGTCCGTTCGATCCCAACGATGCAATTGCTGACGCATTGCTTCTTCTCGACGGTGGCGCAGAAACCACTCGTACCGTCATCGCCTGGACAATTCTCAACCTCATCACCAACCCCGCCGAAATGGCGAAGCTTCGCAATGGCGCCGACCTGACTGTTGCGGTTGAAGAGATGATCCGTTACGTCACCCCGATCCACAACATGTGTCGCGTGGCCAAGGTCGATGCCGAAGTCAATGGCGTCACCATCCCTAAGGGCAATCAGGTTGTGCTCATGTACTCGTCAGCCAACCGTGACGAAAAGTATTTCGATCGACCTGAGGAATTCCTCGTCGATCGCTCGCCAAATAACCACATTGCATTCGGTTTCGGTACGCACTTCTGCCTAGGTGCATCTCTTGCCCGCCTTGAGATCCGTGTGTTCTTCGAAGAACTTCTTCGTCGAACCTCGGGTTGGAAGTTGACTCCCGGCACCGAACCAGTCGAAATGGCGAATGCGTTCGTGCGTGGCATCGAATCAGCGCACGTCGACTTCGACTTCATCGCATGAGCGTCGACCCCACGGAAGTTCCTCTGCCCATCCCGGGCAAAGAGGTCATCTTTCGTCACATGGACGACCCCGATGTTCCGTGGCAGTTGTGTCGTGCGCAGCAAAATGCCGACGGATCAACGTCCTATGTGCGCGAGAAGTGGTTCGCGTTCAGTCCCGATCCGCAATATCTCTCCCTGTACGCCGAATATGACCCAGGCATGATGGTCCGCCGTCACGGCCACTATTCACCGCACATAGTTTTCGTGATCGACGGTGGCTTGTGGTTCGGCGATCGTTGGTGCCCGGCCGGCACGCACGTGGAATTGCCGTTTGGTGCCGCGTTCGGCCCCATTCGCGCCGGCAACGACGGTGCGAAGTTGTACGAGGTCATGATGGGCGACCCGCGTTCATGGGGAGATCAGCCCGAGGTGTTCGAGGCCGCGCTCGCTGAACATGGCGTCACACAGTTGCCTGATCCGCCTGTCGACTTTCCCGATTGGTTGGCCGATCTGCGCACCCACTGGGCGCCAGCCGCCGAAGACGACTAATTACGGCCAGAGCGGTTCGTCGTCGCGGAAGCCGACGTCTTCGCCCCACTGATTGCGGAACGAGACATCGTGCGCGGGCTGACGCGTGGCAACACCCCACTTGCCGGTCGGATAACCGAGTGACACGCACCCGAGCATGTTCCAACCTTCGTCCTTCGGAACGCCGAGGATGTCGAGCACCTCGTCGTTGTGAAACACGAGAACCTGCGTGAGTGACGTACCAACACCTTCGGCGCGTGCCGCAAGCTGCGCGTTCCAAAGTGCCGGGTAGACCGAGGAACCGCTGGGATCGTGCTGAGCGAAACCGAACATGTACAGCGGCACCATTTCGAAATTGTCGGCCAACCACTGTGCCGACTTCTGCACACGAAGCATCGACTTCGACTCTTCGAGCTCGGGGGCATCGTGCGCAGCGTCGAGGCGATCCTTGTAATACGAACCCCACAACACTGACATTGCTTGGCGGTAGATCGGCCCGAGCTTTGCCTTCACCTCGGGATCGTCGACAAGAAGGAATCGCCAGTTCTGCGTGTTGCCGCCACTTGGGGCGCGAACAGCCGCGTCCATAATGCGAGCCTGCACATCCATCGGGATGGGATCGGGCTTGACCCGACGCATGGCACGGGTTGTGTAGAGCGCTTCACGAATGTCCATAACGATCAACCTTCCTTGGCGGCCTGAACGGCCTTGTGCAGTGCAAGAACAAGTGCTTCAAATTCTGCGCATTCTTCCGAGGTGAGCGCGTGCAGAACGCGAGCCATAGCGAGATCTGTGCCCGCTTCGGCGATTTTCCATTCACTCTTCGAAGAGTCGTCAACCGGAATCGTGGCGACGTCCCAGCCGAACACCGGGGCCATTCCCGGCGAATGCACTGCGACTGCTTCAGCAGGCGAAAGCCCCATCGCAAGAATGGCGCCGCCGTGAAGTCCACCGCGAAGTTCGCGCAATGCGTTGAGGTAATGCTGCGCGCGTGCCTTGGGTCGGTCGGCGCCCGGCACCGGAAGTGCACGCCAGCCCGCAAACAGCGCAACACCCGCAGGCGATGCGGCGTTGCAGATCTTCTCTGCGAGTTCCGAGAACCGGTCAAGCGGACCGAGGTCAGGCAAATGCGCATCGCCGTAGGCGTGACACAGGTCGGCCCATTCGAGCGCAGCCTTCGCCGGGTCCATCACCTTGCGAGCGAGTTCCCACTGGGTGCGAACTTGTTCAGGATTCCAAAAGAAAAATGCCGACGAGACGACGTCGGGAATGGTGTCGCCAAGAACGCCGCCTCGGCCGAGTACGTAGAAGTCAATGCCAGAGAACCCAAGCTCTGCGCCGCGTGCATAGGTGGCGCCGTCGAGCATGAATGCTCCGCCTAATTCGCCAATTGGCTTGGCAATGGCTTTGGCGGTTTCGGCCTGCGTCATCTCTTCGTCCCCTCAGATCAATGCCGCCGGCTTCGGTGCCCGGCGGACCTGCGAACCCTACGCGCTCGGCAGCAAATGGTCATCCCCATCAGGCTCGGTGTTACCGTTCTCCGGTCCGCACTACGAGGGGGAACCATGGCCGACGAACAGCCGCAGCGAGGCGTGAAACAGCGCAACAAGATCGTGATGAGCCAGGAAGAGATCGATGAGTTCCTTTTGGGCCGTCGCTCGATGACGATGTCGACCATCAACCCCGACGGCAGCATCCACTCAATCGCGATGTGGTACGGATTCCTCGAGGGCTGCATTGGCATCGAATCCAAGGCCAAGGCGCAGAAGGTCATGAACCTTCGCCGCAACCCCAACCTCACCGTGCTCGTTGAAGATGGCGAAACCTACGAAACCCTTCGTGGCGTGACACTCATCGGCAAAGCCGAAATCATCGATGACCCCGACCGCATGTTCGAGCTCGGTATCAGCGTGTTCGACCGCTACATGGCGCCGTACACCGAAGAGATGAAGGGCGCTGTCGAGATGATGCTGCACAAGCGCGTTGTCGTGAAGCTCAACGTCGAGCGCACCATTTCTTGGGATCATCGCAAACTCGGCGGCGGCTACTAACCCTTCCGATCAGAGATCGGCAACCGAGCGTTCAAGTAGATCGGCGTATTCAGCGCGCGCCGCTGCACGACGTTCGGGAAGATGCTCGCTCGGCCAATCACCTTCGGCCGGTGAATAGCCCTTCAACACTTCACGCGCCACAGTGAACTTATGAACCTCGGTCGGACCGTCGGCGATTCCCATCGTCACTGACGCCATAAGCATGTTGGCCAGCGGCATTTCGTTCGAAACGCCAAGTGCTCCGTGCAATTGCATCGTGCGCAGAACCGCTTCTCGGTAGACCTTGGGGGTTGCGACTTTCACCGCGGCGATTTCCTTGCGCGCTCCATGACCGCCCTTTTGATCGACGACCCATGCGGCGTGAAGCACCTGAAGTTTGAATTGCAAGAGTTCGATGAAGGAATCGGCAATCTTTTCCTGCGTGGCCTGTTTACGCGCAAGAAGTTCACCTTGCGTTGTGCGGCTGAGTGCACGCTCGCACAACATGTCGAGACAACGCGACACTGCGCCCACAGTACGCATTGCGTGGTGCAACCGTCCGCCGCCAAGCCGAGTCTGTGCGATTGCAAACGCTTGACCCTCGCCACCAAGAAGGTGGTCTGCAGGAACACGCACGCTGTTGTAGCGAACGTACGCATGTCCGCCATGACCTTCATGTTCCTGGCCAACGCCAACGTTGCGAACAACTTCGATTCCAGGCGAGTCGGCAGGCACGAGAAACATCGATGCGCCCTTGTGCACGGCGACGTCAGGATCGGTAATCACCATGACGATCAAAAACGACGCATAACGAAGCGACGACGAAAACCACTTTTCGCCATCGATCACCCATTCGTCACCGTCGCGCACTGCGCTGCATTTGAACACGCCGGGGTCGGCGCCACCTTGCGGTTCGGTCATCGAATAACACGAAGAAATGCGGCCATCGAGCAAAGGCTCGAGGTACTTCGCTTTCTGCTCGGCGGTTCCGTAATGAGCGATGATCTCGGCATTGCCAGAGTCGGGAGCTTGGTTACCAAACACCGTGGGTCCGAACTGCGAACGACCAAGGATCTCGTTCATGTATGCCAACTGCACCTGGCCATACCCTTGGCCGCCGTATTCCGGAGTCAGATGACACGACCAAAGCCCGCGATCTTTCACAACTTGCTGCAGCGGACGAATGGCTTCTTCGTAGAACGCGCTGGCCTTGTTATAAACCATGTCTTCGCCGGCAAAGGCGAGATCAAGGGGCTCGACTTCGGTCTTCACGAACTCGCGAATCCAATCAAGCTGTTCTTGAAATGCGGGATCGATACTGAAATCGGCCATGACGAATTCCCCCTCGGTGAAATCAGTTCACACGGTAGGCCCGACAAGCAACCGCTGCGAAATGCTCGCTAAACATCCCACTCGCAGCGGAGCGAGGAGACCGACCGCAGATTGCACCCAGACGGAACAGCGCCAGCGTCGTCATCGGCGAGGCGCAATCCGGGAAGCCGATCAAGCAGCACATCGAGAGCAGCGAGAAGCTGCTGTTTGGCCATATGCGTTCCAGGACAGAACTTCACGCCAAAACCGAACGTAAGGACATCGGCATCGGGACGATCGACGTCGAACTCGTCCGGACGCGCAAAGCGTTCGGGATCGCGATTCGCCGATGCGATCCCCGCAAGGATCATCGAACCAGCAGGAATGTTGACGCCACGAATCGTTCCTTCACGTAGCGCCATTCGAGGCAACAATGGAACCGGTGGCTCCCACCGGAGAAGCTCCCGCACCACATCTGGCCGAAGTTCCGGTGACCTCCGGATTCGATCGACAAGTTCGGGCCGATGAAGCAACGTCCAGAGAAGATTGCTCAAAGCGTCCGAGGTCGTCGTCGCACCAACGGCGAAGAGCAAACGAACATGCGAGTGCACTTCTTCATCGGTAAGTCGGACTCCTTGGAAGTCGCCCGTCACGAGTTGCGAAATGACGTCTGATCCGGGATGTACGCGTCGTGCTGCAACGACAGGCGCAATCACCTCGGAAAGTTCGTCGGCTGCCCGACGAGCACCTTCGGGATTACTCGGCTCAGAAAGAATCGCAAGGGCCCACTCGCGTTGGCGATCCTCAAATCCTTCCGGCAGACCGAGCTTCCGACTGATCGCCCAAAACGGGAGTCGATTCGTGAATTCGGAGACGAGGTCTGCTTCACCATCGGCGACCAATTCATCGATCAACTCGTGCGCCAATGGTGTGAGTTCTTCGTCCACAAATCGGATTGCGGCACGAGAGCGAAATGCGGGGGTAACGAGGCGCCGATAGACGTCATGATCAGAACCGTCCATCGAGATGAAGGTTCGACCCACAGTCTTTTCAAGCTGGTATTTGTAGACCTCACCGCCTGGAAATTCCTCGTTCGCGGCGAAGAACTCGCGCAATGCATCCCAGCTCAATATGACAAAAGCTGGCATTCCAAAAAACGTGACCGGAACGACTTCGCCGCTCTCGGATCGCAAGCTTCGCAAGACGTCGTGAAGTTCCGCTCCGGGAAGCGGGTTGAACGCGATATCGATCACTGCCCCTGCACCCTGATCCTGAGACATGAATTCCCCCTGCGAAGGACGGTAGCGAATCAGCACGGCAGCCGCTCTCTCAGAGTGTCAGGATGTCCGTCTCGGAAGGCGAAGTGCCGGCCCCCACGACTGCGAAGGAACGTCATGAGCGACGGAGCGAAGTACGAAGCACTTGTTCAGGAATTTTGCGATGCCTGGGCCGAAGGCGACCACGACAAGGTCGTTGCGTTCTTCACTGAAGACGGCGTGTACCACAACATTCCCGTCGATCCGATGGTGGGCCACGAAGCAATCCGCATGATGATCGACGGCTTCACCGCTGGGCTCAAGGTCAAGGTGTTCCGGATCGACAACATGATCTCGAACGGCCCAATGGTGGTGACCGAGCGCGTTGACATTTTCGAAAAAGAAGACGGCAGCGAGGTTGCTCTGCCCGTTCTCGGTATTTTCGAATTTGAGGGCGACAAGATCGCGAAGTGGCGCGAGTACTTCGACCTCAATCAATTCATGTCACAGATGGCCTAAGGCGCAAGCGGTTCAGTCAGCCAGAAAACTGAAGATCTCAGGGAATGCCGTCGCGTCTTGAGCGAAGAACCCGTGCCCGCCCTCGTAGACGTGCAGCTCCGCGTTTGGAATCCGCTCGGCCATGGCTTCGCTATTGGAAAGCGGAGCGATCCCGTCGTAGCGACCAGCGCCGATAAATGTCGGAGCGGTAATTCGATCGAGTCGATCCCATACGTCATGAATGCTTCGCGCGTTCAACTGTTCGATCTCACCACGTTCAGCCTCTGAGCCTGCTTTCGCGCCGTACTGGCCGCTGATTCCGTCGACAAACATCCGATCTGACGGGTGCGCATCAAGCCACTCGGGAGTGAAGCGCGTATCCATGATCGTCATTGAGATTGCAGCTCGTTCTGCCGCATCCATTGAACGGATCTTGTGGAGCGGATAGGACGAACCGCCGTCTCCACCTGGGGACGTACAGAGCAATGCCAGCCGCTCGACTCGTTCAGGCGCAGTGACTGCAAACTCTTGCGCGACCATGCCGCCAAAACTGATGCCGATGACGTTGAAGGTGTCCCAACCGAGAAAATCAACGAGAGCCACCGCGTCTGCCGCATACTCGGCCATGGAATATGGCCCTGCGGGAATTTCCGAACGTCCCAGCCCACGCTGATCATGCAACACAACATCGAACTGCGTGCTGAGCACATTGAACAGCGGCCGCATGCGTTCGATCGTCGAACCCGAACCGTTGAACATCAGCAACCGAGGACCCTCGCCTGCTTGTTCCCAATAGAGATCAATGCCGTTCAAACGTTCGGTAGGCATGTCACATCTGCTTCCACTCGGGTGCCCGCTTTTCACGGAACGCTTCGCCTGCTTCAGTCATATTTCCGGTAAAGGTGCCAAGAACCTGTGTGCGGTTTTCTAGTTCCATCGCTGCTCGGAGGCTCGTTGCATCGAGATTCGCCCACATGCCGACTTTGGTCATGCGCACGCCGTACTCAGAGTTCTCAGCGATCATCCCGGCAAGTTCGAGAGCAGTTGCCTGAAGAGAATCTGCGGTCGTGACCCGGTTCAGCACCCCGTAGTCGCGCGCTTCCTCGGCGCTGAATCGCCGCCCGGTAAGCATGAGTTCAGCGGCGATCGTCGGACCACAGATGCGCGGCAACCAATAACTCGTGCCGAGATCGCATGACGACAGGCCCACGCGAATGAAGTGCGAAGCAAAGAACGCGTCGGCTGACGCCACGCGAAGATCGCAGGTAAGAGCGAGAGCAAGTCCGCCGCCCACAACAGCGCCATGAAGCGCTGCCACCACGGGCTGTGGGGTCTCGTGAATCGCCAAAACAACTTCCATCAGATGTTCTTGCATCTCATGGACAAACCCAACTGGACCACGACCGCGTGAACGGTCGGGGACTCC
>CANGMY010000047.1 GCA_947455015.1 Microthrixaceae bacterium
CTTCGTGCCCGGGGCTATCGCGCCGACATGGTCGAGGCCGATGAACCTCTCGGCGGTCGTATCCGCAAAGCCAAGTTGGAAAAACTTCCCTATGTGCTTGTCATTGGCGACGACGACGTTGCGCACGCAACCGTCGGCGTGAATCCGCGTGGGGGAGAGGTGGAGCGGAACGTCTCGTTTGAGTCGTTCGTCGAACGCCTCGCCGCTGACGTCGCTGGTCACTCGTAGCTCATGGCAGGCGCCCCTCATCTCGATCATCTTTGGGCTGGCTGGCGTTTGTCCTACATCACCGCCGTAACCCAGCCCGATGACACCTCTCTTGACCCCGACGAAAACGGTTCATTGTTTGAGCGGGTTCTGGCACTTTCCGATGACGAAGGAATGGTTGTTCATCGTGGCGCGACATGTTCGGTGCTGCTCAACGCGTATCCGTATACGAGCGGACATCTGCTTGTCGTACCGAATCGCGCTGTTGCTGAACTCGAGGGTCTGACCGATCAAGAACTTGAAGAGATGTCGCATCTCTCAAGAGATGCGGTAATCGCGCTGAAGGGTGCATATCGGTGCGACGGAGTGAACGTTGGGCTGAATCTGGGTCGTGCTGCCGGTGCAGGCGTTCCGGATCATCTGCATACGCACGTGCTTCCTCGTTGGGACGCCGACAGCAATTTCATGACGGCAGTGGCGTTGGCCCGAGTGCTTCCCGAACCGCTCGACGCAACGCTGGAAAAGGTGCGGGCGGCCTGGCCCAGCTGAAGGCGGGCGCGGGCGTGGTTTTGGTCACACCTGAGCGAAAAAGTCCCGACTTCAGATGGCTTCCGACAAGAAAGTTCCTAAACGGGAACGTTCCGGTCATGAGAAGCGACAGAGTGGAGGTATGCGTCGTCCGCTACTAGTCGCTTCTGCAACGTTGCTCGCACTTGCTCTCACGATGAGCGCGTGTTCTTCGGCAACGTCCTCGTCATCGCCGTCCACCGAACTCATCGCTCCTCGTGGCTACCAGCCGACTCCCGTTCGCAAAACCGACACCGTTTCGCTGCCTGATTATGCGACCGATCCCAATGGTGTTGCCTTTCCGTTTAAGGCCTCGCCTAGCGACCTGCTCGTTGTGTATTTCGGCTATCTCACGTGTCCCGATATCTGCCCGGTAACGATGGCCGATCTCGCTGCGGGACTTGAAGAAGCCGGACCAACAGTTTCCGATCACGTCGAAGTTGCATTCGCAACGGTCGACATTGAACGCGACACCGGTCCTCGGATGGTCGACTACCTCACGCACTTTTTTCCGAATGCAAAGATCCACGCGCTCCGAGCAAGTGATTCCTTTCAGCTCTTCGGCGTAACCGATCGGTTCGGCGCGCAATGGCAGGTGGACGCGCACGAGCCAGGCGCCTCTACCTACAGCGTTGCGCATTCAGGTCTGACCTTTGTTGTCGACGACAAAGGTCAGTTGGTGTGGGAATGGCCCTTCGGTACGACAGGACCTGAAGTTGCTGCCACACTCAATCAACTCATGGACACGGTGTACCCGAAGTCCTAAGGCTGGAAATTCCAGTCAGAGCAGTCGATCCAACCCCCCCCCTATGGAGACACGATGACCCCCCGCTTTCTTTCTCGCCCAATGGCGCTCGTCGCGCTTGCCCTTTTTGCTGGATCGGCACTCGTTGCCTCGGCCTGTTCAAGTTCGGGGTCCTCATCGTCCACGTTCAAAGGTAGGGACATCGTTGTGAGCAACGTGTGGGCGCGCGAGTCAGCTGGCGCAGCAGACAACGGCGCGGTGTATCTCACGATCGAAAACACATCGGGAACAGTCGACAAGTTGTTCTCCGCCTCGGTGCCGCAAGCATTCGCGAAGAGCGCGTCGATTCACGAAATGGTGATGGCCGACGGAACGACAGCGACCACGATGGCAGGGGACTCATCGAGTTCCACCACCATGGGATCTGGTTCCGCTTCGATGATGTCCATGAAGGAAGTTGCCTCGGTGACGATTCCGGCAAATGGCTCGGTCACCTTTGCGCCAGGTGGCGAGCACATCATGCTGACGGGTCTCGCTGCGCCGCTGAAGAACGGTCAGAAGTTCGACCTCAATCTCGGATTTCTTAATGGTGGCGTGATCAAAGTGACCGCCACGGTCAAGGCTTCCTGATCGTGGGTGTGCGACCGTGGCCTCTTGAGGGCTACGGTCGCTCCCGATGTCTGACATGAACGACGCCGACGATTCCGCTTCAACAACTCCGCTGAACGACGCCGAGATTCGTGACGCGCTGCCCGAAGATCTCAACGCTGCGGGCTTTGTCGGTCCCTATCTCTTCCCGAACAACAACCGTCGTCGTGTTCCCGCGTATCTCTACTGGGCCATTTCGGCGGTCTGCATCCTGATTTGGGTTCTGCGCAGCGGCAGTGATCCGGTGCTCATCAACCAGGGCGTCCTTATTGCGGCGATCGTTCTCGCATTGATCGGTCTCTACAGTTTTGTCGCCGGCTGGAACTTGAAGATCGATGAAAGCGACGCACTCGTTGCTGCCACCAAGCAGGTGGGTTTCCCCGTTGGTCACGCATCGGCGCAAATGGGTTGGCGCGGACTTCTCAGCCGCCCGACATGGCGCATCCTTCTGTACAGCGCTGAAGATCCACCCGAAAAGCGCGGGCTTGTTCTCGTCGACGGCGTCGATGGTTCAGTCGTGGAATGGTTCGTCGAAGACAATCCCGAAGACTGGGCTGAGTAGAGCCTCGAGTTCGGCGATTCTCTTTAGTCGAGCGATGCGATGATGCTCTCGACCTGCGAGAGCGCATCGACACCAACAGCAACGCCTTCTCGTAAGAGGTCGAGCGCGCTTACGCGGACCTCGCCGACCATGCCGTTGCGCGACCAGTCGCGACCTTTGATTGATTCGGCCAAATCGGCAAGCGAGGTCACACGGACGGAGAACTGTTCCACGACCGCGTCGCTGGGCTCGTTCGTCGACAATTCGACAGAACGAAGTTGGCGATTGGTGACGGCGGGGTGAAGGGGAGCGTCCTCGATCTTCGAGACATCGCTCAACCCTTTCTCGAGCACAGCGAGGGTGGCAGTTGCTCCGAGAATGGCCTCGACGGCAGAAACCCCATCGGCACCCAGTTGATGGGCCCGGCCTTCGGTGACCTCGTCAACCACACCAAGGGCAGCGTTCACCCGTCGGGGGAGGGTGCGCAGGGCCACCACGGCATCGCCGGGCATGAGGGTCGAGTAGTCAGTCATTGCTGCAGATTAGGGGCGTGCCGGGGTGGGTCAAGGGCCCACTGCTAGCCTTTCTCTGTGCTTGACGGTCGTTGGCGAACCAATATCGAAAAAGGCTTGAAGCCAGTTGGAGCGAAATTGCTCAAGCTGGGTTTCAGCGCCGATCGTCTGACCGCACTTGGCGTTGTCATGTCGGCGTGTGCCGCTGTCGCCATTGCAAGCGGCTTCTTGCCCCTTGGCCTTCTCCTGCTCGTGCTCACCGGTCTGCCCGATGCGCTCGATGGTGCAGTCGCCAAAGCGGCGGGTACCGCCGGTCCTCGTGGCGCCTTCTTCGACTCGGTCGCCGATCGGGTCTCCGACACCATGCTCCTGGGCGGTGTCGCCTGGTATCTGGCCGACACTCACGGTGGGCTCATGCCGCTTCTGCCGATGGCAGTGCTCGGCGCTTCGCTCATCATCTCCTACGAGCGGGCCAAGGCCGAAGCGCTCGGCTTCAATGCCAAGGGCGGAGTCATGGAGCGCGCAGAGCGGGTCATCCTCCTTGGCCTCGGCCTCCTCTTCCCCGTTCTCCTGATCCCCATTCTCTGGATCATGCTGGTTCTCACGATCGTTACTGCTGTCCAGCGCTTCGCGAAGGTGTGGCGTCAGGCATCACAGGAACGTCCCGTCGTTGCACCAACTCGCCGTGCGTCTCGTCGCCGTGCCGCCCGCGTAACACGCGCTGGTTCGTCACAGTGGCGTCAGAACCTTCAGGCGCGTCGACGCCGTTAGGCGCTCATGGCGCTTGATCCGGTCACCGCGGCCTATCGCGCGGGCGCAGCATTCTCGCGGTCTGTGCCGCGTCCAGTTGCTGAACTCACCGCGAAAGGTCTGAGCCGAGTCGCGGCATCGGTCTCGAAGGAACGACGAATGCTGGTTGCACGTCACCTTCATCGCGCCGATCCCACGCTTGAAGGCAAAGCGCTCGACCGTGCGGTCGACGCAACGTTCGACAGTTATGCGCGCTACTGGGTCGATTCCTTTCGTCTTCCGCAGTTATCTCCGGAAGAAGTCGACTTCGGTTTTTCGCTCGACAATTTTGCCCATATCGCAGATGCGCGCGCAGCCGGCAAGGGCGCAATCGTCGTACTCCCGCATCTCGGTGGATGGGAATGGGCTGGTTTCTGGATGACGCAGGTGATGAAAGTTCCCGTCACTGTTGCTGTCGAACCGGTTGAGCCTCCTGCGTTATTCGAATTCTTCGCGGAGTTTCGTCGCAAACTCGGGATGAACATTGTCCCGCTCGGCCCTGACGCTGGTCGCGAGATTTTGCAGGCCCTCAAGGCGAACCACATCGTGTGTTTGCTTGCCGATCGCGACATTGTTGGCGACGGCATCGAACTTGAATTCTTTGGCGAGACGACAACGATTCCCGCCGGCCCTGCCACATTGGCGTTGCGCACAGGCGCTGCATTGATTCCCGGTGCGGTCTACTTCGAAGGTCGAACAGGTCATCTCGCGGTCGTCCAACCGCCAATGGAAGTTGTCCGCGAAGGACGCCTTCGTGACGATGTTCGGCGAGTGACGATTGAACTGGCAGGACATCTCGAGGGCCTGATTCGTCGGGCGCCGCAGCAGTGGCATCTTCAGCAGCCCAACTGGCCGAGCGATTACGCCGAACTTGAACGAATCGGTAAACCGCATCCTCGCCCGCAACATGGCCCCGCATCGCTTGCCGCGCGCGGTGGAAACTGACATGCGAATCGGAATCGTTTGCCCGTACAGCCTCACACTCCCTGGCGGAGTGCAAGGTCAGGTGTTGTCGTTGGCGCGTGCGTTGCGCGCACGCGGTCACGACGTTCGGGTTCTTGGTCCTTGTGATGGTCCTCCGCCCGATGCTGGCGTGACACCGCTTGGCGACAGCCTTCCAACTGCAGCGAACGGTTCGGTTGCGCCAATCGCGCCCGACCCTTCCGCACAGTTGCGCACAATCCGTGCACTTCGTGACGAACGCTTCGACGTTGTGAATGTTCACGAACCGCTGGCTCCGGGTGTCACGAACACAGCGCTCTTGTTTAAGTCGCAACCGATCGTCGGCACATTTCACGCAGCGGGGGAGAGCGCGGCGTATCGCTGGCTTCAGCCTGTTGTCCGGTGGCTCGCACGGAAGATCGATGTTCGCTGTGCTGTGTCGGCCGATGCTCGCGACATGGCAATCGAAGCGGTTGGCGGTTCCTACGAACTTCTCTTCAACGGTGTCGATCTTTCTGACTACGCCGGCGCTGCGATCGAAAAGACAGAACCTCGCACCGTGCTCTTTCTCGGTCGCCACGAACCGCGTAAGGGCCTCGCGGTACTTCTCGAGGCAATGGGCGAACTTCCAGCAGGCGTTCGTTTGGTCGTCGCCAGCGACGGACCTCAAACCGATGAGCTTCGCCGAAGCGTTGCCGGCGACACTCGTATCGAATGGCTCGGCCGTCTTTCAGAAGCAGAAAAGATCCGACGGCTTCGATCTGCCGATGTTTTCTGTGCTCCGTCACTGGGCGGCGAATCTTTCGGCGTCGTGCTGCTCGAGGCCATGGCCGCGAAAACGGCGGTCGTTGCCAGCAACCTCGCCGGATACGCCAATGTCGCCCGAGCCGACCAAGACGCACTCCTTGTGCCGCCCGGCGATCCGACTGCGCTCGCAAGCGCATTGCGGCGAGTTCTCGACGACGCCTCATTGCGTGACTCACTAGTCGCCTCTGGCTCAGACCGAGCAGAGGGATTCTCGATGGATCGTCTTGCTGAACGCTATGAAGAGATCTTCGAGCGTGTTGCGCTTCGCCGGTAGTATCGCCATATCCCAATTCTCGATCGAAGGCTTCGTGTGACTTCCACTCTTGAGCAAGCGTCGCCTCGTTCCACTAGCTACGGACTTGCAGCAGCGCTTCCGCTTGCACTCGTCGGTCTGATCATCACCGCAGCGCTCACGGTGGTCGTCGGCATTATTGGTCTCTTCGTGGGTCTCGTCATCACTGTTATTGCAGTGGTGGTTCGCATGCGCACCTTCGCCGCCGGAATCGACGGTGCGATCATCGGTCAACTTGGCGCCAAGCCTGCCGATGGGCCCGAAGCTGCGGGCTTGCGCAATCTGGCCGAGGGGCTTTCGGCAACAGCGGGTGTACCGATGCCAGAACTGCTGCTACTCGACACCCCATCAGTCAACCTTCTTGTGGTCGGCACCGATTCCGAACATGCAGCAATCGTCGCCACGTCTGGTTTGTTGTCGCAGTTGAGTCGAGTGGAACTCGAAGGCGTTATCGCCCGCGCGTTTGTGCAACTACGTCAGGGCGATGTCTTCTCCGCAACGATGAGTGTGCGGCTTGAAGCTGCTCCGGCAACGCGGATCTTCGCTTCGATGCTGGGTCACAGTTCCAATCTTGACGATCCCGATCGCGACGTCCTTCTTGATCGCTCGGCCGTCATGCTCACTCGTTATCCGCCAGGTCTCGTCGGAGCACTTGGCGTGTGCCTGCGAGTTGGGTCGATGGTTTCGGCGGGTTCGCCGTCACTCCGTCGCCTGTGGCTCGTCGACCCGCTCACTGCCGACGCTGATGCACTTACTCACCGAATGGAAGCGCTTCGATTGTTATGAGTCGTAAAAAGTTGTGGTTGATCATTGGTGGTGCGGTCGCAGTAGTGGTTCTTGCGGGCGGCATCGTCTTCGCACTTACCCGCTCGGATTCCAAGAATCAGGCCGACTCCGAACCGACCACGTCAACCACGACCACGACGGCGCCGCTTCCGGTTTGGCCACTTACGGGTCTGCCCGATGCAAAAGCGAGTGGTCCTGCTCATCCCGCCATCGTGGTGAAGATGGACAACAGTCCCGATGCTCGTCCGCAGACCGGTATCAACGAAGCCGATGTTGTCTACGAACTTCTTGTTGAAGGCATCACGCGTTACGCCTTGGTCTTCCATTCCAACCTTGTTGATCCGGTGGGCCCTGTGCGCTCGGCTCGTTCGAGCGACATCGATCTTGTTGCTGATCTTTCAACGCCACTCTTTGCTTGGTCAGGTGCCAACGGTGGCGTTATGGGTGAAGTCGCGGCCGCCGCTCGCAAGGGCATCCTCATCGACGCGTCGTACGACGCAGCAACGCCGGCCTATTACCGATCGAACGATCGTCAGGCGCCACACAACTTGTATCTTCACCTTCCTCAGCTCATTGAGTTGAAGGCGCCCGATAATCCAGCGAACCCTGCGCCGATTTTTAATTTCCGCAAAGTCGCAACAACGCCGTCAACTACGACAACGTCTTCGTCGACAACGACCTCAAAGAAGTCATCGTCAACGACCACCACCATCGCGCCTACGACCACGACAACAACTGCGCTTCCGGGTGCAGCGACTCCAGGCTTCTCGCTTGATTTCGGCGGAGTGGTCGTCGACTACGTCTGGAACCCCGCCACGAAGGGTTGGTCGCGTCTTCAGGTCGACCAGACCCATCCGCGAGCCAAGAGCCCAACGCTCGACACCGCAGGCGTCCATGTCTCGCCCGCGAACGTCATCGTGCAGTTCATCGAATACGGCCAAAGCCCCTCCGACAGCCGCTCGCCAATGGCGCTCACCGTCGGTTCGGGCAAGGTGCTCGTCTTCACCGATGGTCGGGTTATTGCCGGAACATGGTCACGGCCAAGCGCCGACAAGCCCACGACCTACACGGCCAATGACGGCACGGCGATTCTGCTGACACCCGGACGCACCTGGGTGGCCCTGCCCCGATCGGGATCAGCCATTACGACGCTCGATCAGGCAACGGCCGACTCGTATCTCGCTATCAAGGGTTAAACCGGTCCGACTTCGTTCGGGTGACGTCTGCGCCCGTAGACTGCCGACATGGCTGATCTGACCAACGGGATTGTCTCCCGCTCGACCGGTACCGACCTCGTCAAGCGTGGACTCGCTGACATGCTCAAGGGTGGCGTCATCATGGACGTCGTCGATCCGGCTCAGGCCAAGATCGCCGAAGATGCCGGGGCCGTTGCCGTTATGGCGCTCGAGCGTGTTCCCTCCGACATTCGTCGCGACGGTGGCGTGGCTCGTATGAGCGACCCGGAGATGATCCAGGGGATTCAGGAAGTCGTCAGCATTCCCGTGATGGCCAAGGCCCGCATCGGCCACATCGCCGAAGCGCAGATCCTTCAGGCCCTGCAGGTCGACTACATCGACGAATCCGAAGTTCTCACCCCAGCCGACGAGGCCCATCACATCGACAAGTGGGCATTCGATGTTCCGTTCGTCTGTGGCGCAACCAATCTTGGTGAAGCACTTCGCCGTATTTCTGAGGGCGCATGCATGATCCGCTCGAAGGGCGAAGCCGGCACCGGCAACGTCGTCGAGGCGGTGCGTCACCTTCGTTCGATTCTTGGTGACATCCGCAAGATCACCACTGCCGATCAGGCGGAACTGTTCGACTGGGCCAAGCGTCTTCAGGCTCCGCTTCCGCTAGTGCAGGAAATCGCCGAGACCGGAACGCTTCCCGTCCCA
>CANGMY010000048.1 GCA_947455015.1 Microthrixaceae bacterium
ACGGTTCTGGAAATCGGATTCGGCTCAGGCCTGAATGTTGCGAGTTACCCGCCCGAGATTGAACTCGTCTACGCCGTCGAGCCTGCGCTCACCGCCCGCAAGATTGCGGTGCCGCGAATTGCTGCCTCACCCATTCCCATCCAATACGCCGGTCTACACGGCGAAACGGTCGCGCTTGACGACAACTCCTGTGACGGCGCGATGTGCACCTTCACGCTCTGCACGATTCCTGGCGTCGAACAGGCGCTCGCCGAACTCCGCCGAGTGCTCAAGCCCGGCAGCCGTTTCCACTTTCTCGAACATGGACTCGCCCCCGATGCAAAAACGCGAACGTGGCAGCGCCGCCTCGATCCCCTTGAAAAGCGACTCGCCGATGGCTGCCACCTCACTCGCGATCCCGTCGAACTCGTCAAGGCCGCTGGCTTCGAACTCGAGTTCGTGCACAGCGAGTACACGAAGGGGCCCAAGCCGTGGGTGTTCATGACCTTCGGTCAGGCCATCAATCCCGCATGACGTGACCCTGCGACGCCTTGAATCTCAAGCATTTCTAAAGGTTTTCTTTACACGAATCAGCAGGTGACTCTGGCACGGTCACCTTATGACCGATAGTCAGCACCAGGCAGAGGCGTACGAGGCGCATTCTTCTCGCAGGGACGACGCGGAGTCGCCCACCTCAACCAAAAGAGTGGCGGCGTCTCGCATATTCGATCGACGTTCTGCGTTGTTTGGTGCAGGCGCTGCGGCCCTCGCCGCGACCGCCGCAGCTTGCACACCTGCCTCGGCCCCGGAAACTCCCGTTTCGCCAGTTCCAGTGGCGCCGACCACCCTTCCGGCGACTGCGGCAACTCCGCCGAGTTCCGAGTCTGGCGAAACTCAGGCTCACATACTGCACATTGCCCGGCGTCTGAGTTTTGGCCCAACGCCGCAACTTCTCGACGCGATTCAGGCCGCCGGAACAACTTCGTGGATCGATCAACAACTCGCATGGGAGTCCATCGACGATTCTGCGATGGACGGAATTCTTGCGTCGTACCCACGAGCGCTGATGACTGCAACAGAAATCTCTGCCAACCTCGACCAAAAGCGAACTCGGCAGGAAATGGCTGCAGCGACAATTGCCCGCGCGATTTGGGGAAAGCGGCAACTCCACGAATTGCTCGTCGACTTTTGGTCCAACCACCTAAACGTCAACATCAATCACGATGCGACCACGCGCCACAAGCCCACAGACGACCGCGATGTGATTCGACGCTATGCAACTGGTCGGTTCGCCAACATGCTCGTTGCATCTGCAAAATCCCCAGCGATGCTGCTCTATCTCGATCAAGCGTTGTCGCGAGCCGACGGCGGCAGACTTCCAATCGAAAACTACGCAAGAGAGATGCTCGAACTTCACACCGTCGGCATCGATGGCGGCTACGACGAAGCAGATGTCAAGGAAGTCGCTTACCTGCTTTCGGGTTGGGGAATCGCCAATCGCAACGACGGTGGATTCCAGTTCCGCCCGCAGTGGCACAACATGGGTCCACTGGCGACCGGCGGCGACGTTCTTGGTTGGCGACCAAATGGGCTCACCGGGGTTGCTGCGGGCGAATCTCTTCTCGTCTACCTCGCTCGCCACGAGAAGACCGCAACTCGACTTGCCTACAAACTCGCCGTTCGATTTATCGGCGAACACATTCAACCAACCGATGGTGTCGTCAGTTCCGCCGCTCAGGCGTACACAGCGAATGACACTGCAATCGCACCGATGGTTCGGTCGTTACTTCTTTCCCCCGAATTCCGAGCATCTTCCGGTCGCAAGATGCGTCGCCCGATTGAGTATTTCGCCAGCATTCTTCGGTCGGTGCAGTTGCAATGGGATCCAGCTCGTGCGACCAACCTCTCGAGCACAGTGATGTCCCAACTTTCACTCCTTGGCCAAGTACCGCTGGCGTGGGAGACGCCTGACGGCTACCCCGACTTCGACGCTCACTGGACAACTGCTGGAGCAATGGTCGCTCGTTGGAATCTGGCAACGCTTGGTTCAAACAGTTTCGGCGCTCCTTCACCACAGTTCGATGCGAACCGCATCCTCGGCACACCTGCGCCCGCGACTGTCGGCGATGCAATTGATCGTGCAGCGATTGCAATTCTCGGAGAACCACTTGAAGCAAATTCGCGCGCGGCAATTCTCTCGGCCTCAGGCCAAACAAGCATGACGCCATGGAAGACCACCTCAAACGCGCGGGCGGTTATCGCCTACGTCCTTCAAACCCCTCAAAACCAGATTCGATGATGAACACGACCAACGACGCTGCAGATTTGCCATCCACGGAACTCGATGCCGCAGTCGGTGTTCCACTTCTCGGTCAGATCGACCGACGTCGCTTTCTCGCTGTTTCAGGAGTTGGGGCTGCCACCATCGCCGCTACTGCCTACTTTCGTCCTTCGATCTTCTTCGGCCAGGCGAATGCCGCAGTGAATCAAAGCTCGACAACGGCGAACAACATCATCGTCAATATCTTCTTGCGAGGTGGTGCAGATGGACTTTCATTTCTGAGCCCACTCGACGACCGCACCTATCAATCACTTCGGCCGGGTGTCGCCATTCCGGACGCTTCTGCCCTTGCTATAGACAATCAGTTCGGGTTGCATCCGGCCGCGGCACGCATCAAAGCACTCTTTGATTCCGGACACGCCGCATTCATTCCCGCTGCCGGTTCACCCAACAACAACCGATCCCATTTCTCGGCTCAAGCGATGATGGACAAAGGTTCATCCAACGATCCCAGTCTCAGAACCGGCTGGCTTGGTCGTTACTTCGCAGCGACGTCGGGGGCATCAGACGACGCGTTGCGCGGCGTCTCAGTCGGCAATGGACTCCAACCCTCGCTGCGCGGATCCGACGCCATCGCCACCCCGAATCTGCAATCCCTCTCGCTTTCCAGCGCGGGATCCGGCGCATCTTCAAACCAGATTCAGACGGCACTTCGTGCCACGTATCCCGCGGCACCGAATGAACTGCTCAGAGCCCAAGGGGCAGCAGCCATGGACATCGTTGCCGAGATCGCCCCGGTCGCCGCAACCTCAGCATCTCCGGCGGGTTGGCCAACCGGGTTCGGAGGCGCGCTTTGGCCAATCGCAAAACTCGTTGCAGCGGGCTATCCGATCGAAATCGCCACTGCCGATCTTGGCGGTTGGGACGAACACGACGCGATGGGCTCGGCGACCGACCCCAATGGCAACCAATACAAACTGGTCGCCGACCTCGATGCCGCGCTCGGCGCCTTCTTCGACTTCATCGGCAGCGCAGCATCCCGCACAACGGTAATCATCACCACCGAATTCGGTCGCCGCATCGCGATCAACGGTTCCGGTGGAACCGACCACGGCCGCGGCATGGTGATGATGGTGCTTGGCGCCGGCGTGAATCCAGGAGTGCACGGTGATTGGCCCGGGCTCGTCGACACCGACAATGGCGACGTGAAGGTTGTCAACGATTTTCGAAAGATCTATGCCGAGGTTCTGGGCCGTCGAATGCGTACGACGAACCTCGCATCGGTGTTTCCCGGATTCGATACCTCACAAGCAAACTGGCTCGGCGTTACGACTGCCTAACGAGGAGCCTCTCTGCGGTACAAACGCCACCTGACGCGACGAAGGCCCGGGCAGTTGCTCGGGCCTTCGTTCAAATGAGTTCAACGCATGTTGCGCAGAAGCGCGAGCGCCGCTCAGCCGGTGTAGGCGGGAGCGTTCGGCTCGTCGGGAACGACGGGGGCGGGGCCGCTGATCCAGATTCCGGGAGCGTCGGCGAAGGTGGTGGAAACCGCCGTCCATCCTGCGGGCAGGGGGTTGGTCAGGCCATCAATCCCGGCACTGCCCGAAATACCGGCAATGCCGGCTGCGCCGTTCGTGCCACCACCGGTTCCGCCACCGCCGGCGGTGCCAGCGGTTCCCGCTGTGCCAGCCGTGCCGCGTCCAGCGACGACAACCGGATTGTTGCTGAGCAAAATTCCTGAGGCAATCGCGTCAACGCCGTCGGTACCGTTCGTACCAGGACTGCCGGGCGTGCCGTCTGGGTTGTTAGGGATGCCACTGACGCCGGGCACACCGGGATAGCCCGCAGCGCCAGGAGCGCCGTTCGCTCCTACGATCAGGTCAAGAGTCACCGTGGCTGCAGTTGTATTGGTCCAAGTGCCGCTGGCCTTTGCTCCAGCGCCACCGACGCCACCGAACCCAGGGGCGCCACCGAGTCCACCGAGACCAGCGCCCGCGCCGTAGCCGTTTCCGCCAGCTCCACCTGCGCCGCCATTACCGCCGGCTCCACCGTTGCCGCCCTTGATCATGATGGTGATCGTTTCACCAGCCAAAACCGTGCATGAGACCGGTCCCGGAGTGGTGAATGCGCCGATGGTGACGCATGTGCCCGTCTCAGCCGCCATCGCCGGCGCGCTCGCGCTTACGAAGGCCATTCCACTGCCGGCTAGCAGCGCAGCTGCCGAACCCCCGAGATACTGCTTCCACGTCTTCATTTACTGACCCCTACTCGTCTGAACATTTCCACCGGGATTTCCAATGAAGGGTCGCAGGAAGTCCATTTGGTGGCTTTGCCCGCGAAGCATCGGAACCATACCTCATGCCCTTGCGAGGGGCACGAAGGCACACGAACACGAACACGAACAAAACATGACGAAGTCCCGAGCGAATCCCCGTCTTCTCATTCGAAATGCACTCGGCTTGATCCCGATCGTTGCGAAATCTTTCTCCTCACGCTGCAACTCGGTTTTTCCTACGAAGAAGTCGCCGCGGTGATTGGTTGCTCGATCGGCACTGTTTGCTCATGCCTCGCGCGCGCTCGGGCCGAACTTCTCGAAGCGATGCGCTCTGCCGAGACCGGCTGAACATTCACAAAAATGAAGATGGCCCGAGCCGAAGCCCGGGCCACCATTCAGACTGCGTTGTGCGGTGCGTGAATCAGCTGCAACCGCTGGTGGTGCCGCATGACGGGCATGCGTGGCAGGAACCAGCACGCTGCATGGTGACACCGCACTGCATGCACATCGGTGCATCGTGATTGGTTGTCTTCACTTCACGAACCATCGTGGTTTGCGTCTCGGTGAGAAGCGTGGTGACCGACTCAATTGAAGGCGGATCAACAGGCATCTCGGAACCCTGACGAGTCTCAATCGCATCGTCGACACCAGGAAGGGTCGGCTGCATGCGCTCTGAAGTGGTGAGGATGTTGAGTTCCGCACGCTCCTCAGGTGAGAGATACTCGATCGCCATGCGGCGGAAGAGGTAATCCATGAGCGAGTTCGCGATACGGATATCGGGATCGTCGGTCATGCCCGCTGGTTCGAATCGCATTCCGGTGAACGCTTCAATGAAGGAGCGCAACGGCACGCCGTACTGAAGGCCATGCGATACCGAGATGGCGAAGGCGTCCATGATGCCGGCGAGGGTGGAACCCTGCTTCGAGACACGGACGAAGATTTCGCCTGGTCGACCGTCTTCGTATTCACCAACGGTGACGAAGCCCTTGCAGTCGGCGACGCGGAACTCGAAGGTGCGCGACACACGGGTGCGAGGAAGCTTCTGACGGATCGGCTGGTAGACGATCTTCTCGACAACACGCTCGATGACTTCGGTTGCGCCAGCAACCGGATCGATTTCGTCGTCATCTTTCTTTGACGCTGAAAGGGGCTGTGCCACCTTGCAATTGTCGCGGTAGATGGCGACGGCCTTGATGCCAAGCTGCCAGGCCTCGATGTGGAGCTTCTCGACCTCTTCGACCGAAACGTCTTCGGGCATGTTGACGGTCTTGGAAATGGCGCCAGAGATGAACGGCTGTACAGCACCCATCATGCGGATGTGGCCGCTGTAGTGGATGGTGTTGTCACCCATCGAGCAAGCGAACACCGGAATGTGCTCGGCCTTGATGTGCGGTGCACCGAGGATCGACATGTTCTCGTTGATGTAGGCAACGATTTCTTCGATCTGCGCATCGGTGTAACCAAGCTTGGTGAGGGCACGAGGAATCGTCTGGTTGACGATCGACATGGTGCCGCCGCCGACAAGCTTCTTCATCTTGACCAGACCAAGGTCGGGCTCAACACCAGTGGTGTCGCAGTCCATCATGAGGCCGATGGTGCCAGTCGGCGCGAGCACCGTGGCCTGCGAGTTACGCACACCAACTTCAGCGGCGAGTTCGCATGCGTCGTCCCATGACTGCTGAGCGGCCGAAAGCAATGCCGGAGGAACGAGTTCCTCGTCGATGCTGGCGGCAGCGGCGCGGTGCTGACCAAGGACACGGAGCATGTGCTCGGCGTTTTCGGCATAGCCAGCGAACGCACCCATGCGTGAAGCGGTACGAGCCGAAGTGGCGTAGGCGTGACCGGTCATGAGCGAGGTGATCGCACCGGCAAGGGCACGGCCTTCGTCGGAGTCGTAGGGAAGACCAAGGGCCATAAGAAGGGCGCCGAGGTTCGCGTAACCAAGACCAAGCTGGCGGAACTTGCGGGAGTTGTCGCCGATCGGAACGGTCGGGTAATCGGCGTTACCGACGAGGATTTCCTGCGCCGTGAACATGATCTCGATCGTGTGCTTGTAGGCATTGATGTCGAACACGCCGTCTTCGCCGAGGTAATGGAGAAGGTTGATGCTGGCGAGGTTGCACGCGGAATTGTCGATGTGCATGTATTCCGAGCACGGGTTCGAACCATTGATACGACCGGTATTGCACGCGGTGTGCCAGTGGTTGATCGTGGTGTCGAACTGCATGCCGGGGTCGGCGCATTCCCATGTGGCCTGCGAAATCTGACGCATGAGATCGCGAGCGCGGATCGTCTTGACGATTGCGCCGTCGTGCACCGCACGCAGATGCCAATCGGTGTCGTCAACAACAGCCTGCATGAAGTCGTCGGTAACACGAACAGAGTTGTTCGCGTTCTGGTACTGGATGGAGGTGATGTCAGCGCCATCGAGGTCCATGTCGAAGCCGGCATCGCGGAGTGCACGGGCCTTCTTTTCTTCACGGGACTTGCACCAGATGAACTCTTCGATGTCGGGATGATCGACATTGAGGATGACCATCTTGGCGGCGCGACGGGTCTTGCCGCCGGACTTGATGGTGCCGGCGGATGCATCGGCACCACGCATGAAGCTCACGGGACCGGAAGCAGTACCGCCACCCTTGAGGAATTCCTTCGAGGAACGAATGCGGGAAAGGTTGATACCTGCGCCCGAGCCACCCTTGAAGATGGTGCCTTCCTCGACGTACCAGTTGAGAATGGAGTCCATCTTGTCGTCCACCGACAAGATGAAACATGCCGATGCCTGCTGCGGTACGCCTTCAACACCGATGTTGAACCACACCGGCGAGTTGAACGCAGCGCGCTGGGTGATGATGATGTACTTCAGTTCGGCACGGAACGCTTCGGCTTCTTCGTCGGTGACGAAGTAACCATCGCGGATGCCCCATTCGGTGATGGTGTCGGCAACGCGATCGGCGACCTGCTTGAGCGACCATTCGCGCTCATCGGTGTCGGGGGTGCCGCGGAAGTACTTCTGAGCGACGATGTTGGTGGCGTTCAGCGACCAACCAAGCGGGAACTCGACGCCGAGTTGCTCGAAGGCAACCTCGCCGGTCTTCCAGTTGGAGATGCGAGCGTCACGACGCTCCCAACCAACCTGATCGAATGGGTGGGTGTCGGCGCTTGTGTAGTGCCGACGGATGCCGATGCCGGCCTGTTCAGGTGCCAGGGCCATGAGAAGTCCTCCGCGTGGGTGATCGATATGAGTGGTGGTGGCGAATCCAACCCCGCCGGAGCGGAGTTGGCACCGCTGCAGCCAGAGCTGAGGCGGGTGAAACGGGATGGTGCGTGGGTGCAGCTGGTGCGGTTGCCCGGGGGGCGGCCACCAAATCGAGGGACCCGTTGGGACTGCTGAGGGGTTCCACCACGCCCTCTACTGGTCCAGACGACGCTGTCTGGGACGAGTTTTGGGTCTTGTCGTGGTCTCGGTGCCGAAACCGAGCCCTTTTGGGGTCCCGATTCCTGCCCACCACAAGATGTTGTGGTTGTTCTGGCCCCCTCACCTTCCGGGCCACAAGATGTCGTGGAATTACAGCAGAGTAATTCCACCCGTGTCAACGATTTCGAGGAATCGCTTGTGACATGGGATTTTCGAGTGGTTGGGTGCGCTGCAACGCGAGCGCCAGGTAGAGCGAGTCACGCAGACCCACGCCCTAGGAGCCGCCCTGCCAACCGAGAACGCACAGAACGTTGCACCACCGTCCGTCGCTCGCGCCGCAGCACTGCACCCGGGTGAACCGTACGACTCATGCCTGTGGGTTGGAAGAGGAATAACCCTGTGTATTTGCGGTGGATAGTCGGTGGATGACCGGTGGACAACCCACAAGTTGTCCACAGTTGTCCACAAGCGACGCGGCCAATCACGGCCATTGGCCCCTAACGTGGCCGTGTGGATCAGCTCTTTCCCACTTTCCTCACTGATGTCGACCCTGTGGAACTCGTCGCGGGCGATCATCGACCGACCCTCGCCAATCGGCCCTGGGTCGTGGTGAACATGGTCGCAAGCATCGACGGGGCGATCGAAGTCGAAGGCCGCTCCGGTGGGCTCGGGAGCCCGCCCGACAAAGCGATGTTTCATGCCTTACGTCAACTGCCCGA
>CANGMY010000049.1 GCA_947455015.1 Microthrixaceae bacterium
ACTCGCATTCGTAAGCGCACCTGTCACATCACGATCATCGTGAGCCGTTTGTCAGCAGACGATCTTGAGAAGCTTCGTGAACGCGAAGCCGCAAGTGGTCGTGTCTCTGGTGGACGCGCTGCTGCTGAAGCACGTCGCGAACGCGTTGCCCGTAGCCGTCAGGCAAAGGCCGAGCGCAAGGTCGAAGAAGAGCACGATCACGATCACGATCATGACCACGAGCACGATCACGATCACGATCACGCGGAGCACGACGATGATGTCGTCGTTGAAGCCGTTGCCGACGAAGCCGTCGAGACCGACGGGAAGGAAGACTGATGGGTCAGAAGGTCAACCCGTACGGGTTCCGCCTCGGCGTGACCACCGACTGGAAGTCGCGTTGGTTTGCCGATCGTCGCGAGTACTCCGACAATCTCATCCAGGATTGGAAGATCCGCGATTACCTCATGACGCAGCTGCCGCACGCAGCGATCAGCCGTGTCGAGATCGAGCGCACACGCGACCGTCTTCGCGTCGACGTGCACACCGCTCGTCCCGGCATCGTCATCGGTCGTCGTGGTGCTGAAGCCGATCGCCTTCGCGCCGGCCTCACCGCAATCTCTGGCAACAACAAGGTGCAGCTCAACATCCAGGAGATCAAGCAGCCGGAACTCGACGCTGCGCTGATCGCCCAGGGTGTTGCCGATCAGCTCGCTGGTCGCGTCGCATTCCGTCGTGCCATGAAGCGCGCCGTGCAGAACGCACAGAAGGCTGGTGCCCTCGGCATCCGCGTGCAGTGCTCGGGCCGACTTGGTGGCGCAGAAATGTCACGTACCGAGTGGTACCGCGAAGGTCGAGTGCCGTTGCACACGCTCCGCGCTGACATCGACTACGGCTTCCGTGAAGCAAAGACCACCTACGGCCGCATCGGCGTGAAGGTGTGGCTCTACAAGGGCGACATTCTTCCGTACAAGAGCGTGCTCGACGACAAGGCAACTCGCGAAGCAGCAATGGCTGTCGGCGAAACTTCCGGTGACGCTCGTCCCCGCAAGGTTGTGTCGTCCGCTGCTGGTCGCAAGCGTGACGCCGATTCGGAACTCGTTGAAGACATCGAAGCAACCCCGCTGGTGAAGGAAGCCGATCCCGAGCTCGAGCGACTTCTCGCCGAGGAAGAAGAGATCGAGCGTTCAACTCGCCAGCACCACGAAACCCCGCACTTCCGTCCCGGGGATGGTGACTGAACATGTTGATGCCTAAGAAGGTCAAGCACCGCAAGCAACAGCGCGGTCGTATGAAGGGTCAAGCCAAGGGTGGAACCGAAGTCACGTTTGGTGACTACGGCATCCAGGCACTCGAGCCGGGTTGGATCACCGCCCGTCAGATCGAGGCCGCCCGTATCGCGATGACTCGTCATATCAAGCGTGGTGGCAAGGTCTGGATCAACGTGTTCCCAGACAAGCCCGTCACCCAAAAGCCCGCTGAAACCCGCATGGGTTCCGGTAAGGGCAACCCCGAACGTTGGGTCGCCGTGGTCAAGCCCGGTCGCATCATGTTCGAACTGTCCTACAACGACCCCGAGATCGCCCGCGCGGCAATCGACCGGGCCATCCAGAAGCTGCCGATCAAGGCTCGCTTCGTTGCTCGTGAGGAGTCCTTCTGATGGCGAAGACCAAAGAATCACTCCGTGACGTCAGCGACGGCGAACTTCTCGACAAGTTGGCATCGGCAAAGGAAGAACTTTTCAACCTTCGCTTCCAGCACGTCACCGGTCAGCTCGACAACACCGCACGTCTCGGTGTGGTCCGCAAGCAGGTTGCTCAGCTCAACACTGAATTGCGGACCCGCGAGATCGCCGCAGCCGAAGCGCTGTCGAAGAACGAGGAGAACGCCTGATGGCTGAGGAAACCACGGCCACCGAGCGCGCCAATCCGCGCAAGATCCGTGAGGGAACGGTCGTTTCGACGTCCATGGACAAAACCGCAGTCGTCGCAGTGACCGACCGCGTGCGTCACCCTCGCTACAACAAGACCGTTCAGCGCACGAACAAGTTGTACGTCCACGACGAGACCAACGATCTCAATGTCGGCGACAAGGTTCGCGTGCAGGAAACCCGCCCGCTTTCAAAGACGAAGCGCTGGCGTGTCCTCGATGTTCTGGAGCGTGCACGATGATCCAGCAGGAATCCCGACTTCGGGTTGCCGACAACAGTGGTGCGAAGGAAGTTCTTTGCATCAAGGTTCTCGGTGGCACGCGTCGCCGTTACGCCTCGATCGGTGACATCTTTGTCGCCACGGTCAAGGACGCCATCCCAGGCGCCGGCGTCAAGAAGGGCGACGTCGTCAAGTGCGTCGTCGTTCGCGTCAAGAAGGAAAAGCGTCGTCCAGACGGTTCCTACATCAAGTTCGACGAGAACGCTGCAGTTCTCATCAATGACAACTTGCAGCCGCGTGGCACGCGCATCTTCGGCCCAGTGGGTCGCGAGCTGCGTGACAAGAAGTTCATGCGAATCGTCTCACTCGCCCCGGAGGTGTTGTGATGAAAATCCGCAAGGGCGACCGCGTTCAGGTGCTGTCCGGTAAGGACCGCGGCAAGACCGGTACCGTCACTCGATCCATTCCCGAAAAGGGAAAGGTCATCGTCGATGGTGTCAACATCGCCAAGAAGCATCAGAAGCCCGTTAGTCAGACCAACACCGGCGGCATCATCGACAAAGAGATGCCCATTCCGGCTTCCAACGTCGCCATCGTTTGCAACTCGTGCAGCAAGCCGACTCGTATCGGTTACCGCTTCGAGCCCGATGGCACCAAGGTCCGGATCTGCCGCAAATGCGAAGGAGACCTCGCATGAGCACCGCGACAACAACCGTTCCTCGTCTCAAGACCCGCTACAACGATGAGATCCGTGCCCAACTCAAGGACACGCTCGAACTCGGCAACATCATGCAGGTCCCGCGTTTCGAGAAGATCGTGATCAACTCAGGCGTCGGCAAGGCACTCGCTCAGTCGTCACTGATCGATGGCGCCGTGCGCGACCTCGAACGGATCACCGGCCAGAAGGTCATCGTGACCAAGGCCAAGAAGTCCATCGCCGGTTTCAAACTGCGTGAGGGCAATGCCATTGGTGTGAAGGTCACGCTTCGTGGCGATCGCATGTGGGAGTTCTTCGACCGGCTCATCAGCCTGGCGATTCCCCGTATCCGCGATTTCCGTGGATTGTCACCGAAGTCCTTCGACGGACATGGCAACTACACCTTTGGTCTTCCCGAACAGCTCATGTTCCCGGAGATCGATTACGACAAGGTCGACGTCCCCCGCGGCTTCGACATCACAATCGTGACCACTGCCAAGACCAATGCCGAGGGCAAAGCCCTGCTCGATGCTTTCGGCTTCCCGTTCAAGCGTGAGGGGCAGCAGTAATGGCCAAAAAGGCGCTCGTTAATAAGCAACGTGAGACCCCGAAGTTCAAGGTCCGTGGTTACACCCGTTGCCAGAAGTGCGGACGGCCTCGTGCTGTGTACCGCAAGTTCCAGCTGTGCCGTATCTGCTTGCGCGATCTCGGACACGCTGGCGAAATTCCTGGTCTCAAAAAGGCCAGCTGGTAGGGGAGGCGACGACATGACAATGACAGATCCCATCGCCGACATGCTCACCCGCATCCGCAACGCGAACACCGCGATGCACGATGAGGTACGCATGCCCTCCTCCAAGGTGAAAGAAGCACTCGCGCAACTCCTCCTCGCCGAGGGTTACATCGAGAGCTTCACCATCGCTGACGACCCGAACCGTCCCGGTTCAATCCTCACCGTCACCATGAAGTACTCGCCCGAACGCAAGCGCGTCATCTCCGGTGTCAAGCGCGTGTCGAAGCCGGGCCTCCGTGTGTACACCAAGGCCGACAAGATCCCCCGGGTTCTTGGCGGATTGGGTGTCGCTGTCCTGTCCACTAGTCAGGGTCTAATGACCGACCGTGAGGCGCGTAAGCGTCGCATGGGCGGCGAGATCCTGTGCTTCGTTTGGTAAGGGGCTGACATGTCACGAGTAGGACGCGCTCCTATCGCTGTTCCGGCTGGCGTCGAGGTTTCGATCGCTGGTCAGCACATCTCCGTCAAGGGTTCCAAAGGAACACTTGAACGCGATGTTCCCGGTGAGATCACCATCCGTCAGGAAGGTACTGAACTCATCGTCGAACGTCCCAACGACGAACGTCAGAACCGTGCGTTGCACGGCCTGGTTCGCTCGCTTGTTAACAACATGGTCATTGGCGTAAGCGATGGCTTCACCAAGGAACTTGAAATCATCGGCGTCGGTTATCGCGCCACCGCGAAGGGCGACAACGCGCTCGACCTCGCGCTTGGTTTCAGTCACCCGGTGAGCGTTGTTGCTCCGGCCGGCATCACCTTCGAGGTTCCCGCACCGACCCAGATTCTGGTCAAGGGCACCGACAAGGAAACTGTTGGTCAGGTCGCCGCAGACATCCGTGCAATCCGTAAGCCTGAGCCCTATAAGGGCAAGGGTGTCCGGTACAAGGGCGAATACGTTGCCCGCAAGGCCGGCAAGGCAGGTAAGTAGACATGAGCGACAAAGCACAGCAAAAGCGCGACGCGCGAATCCGTCGTCACCGTCGAGTGCGCAAGCAGGTGCGTGGCACCGCAACGCGTCCTCGTATGGCGGTCTACCGATCCAATCGCCACATCAACGCACAGATCATCGACGACATCAGCGGTCGCACCATCGTCGCTGCATCGTCGGTGGAAACCGGTGTCGCCTCTGGTGGCACCAGCAACATCGCTGCAGCAACCGCGGTTGGCAAGCTTCTTGCTGAGCGTGCGAAGGCTGCGGGTATCGACAAGGTCGTGTTCGATCGCGGTGGTTTCCTCTACCACGGTCGTGTCGCTGCTGTTGCCGATGCCGCCCGAGAAGCTGGACTGGAGTTCTGATGGCCCTCAACGCTGACGCTCTCGCACTTCGCGAGTCACGCGTGATCAACATCAACCGAGTTGCAAAGGTCGTCAAGGGCGGTCGTCGTTTCTCGTTCACCGCTCTCGTGGTGATCGGTGACGGTGCTGGCCATGTCGGTCTTGGTTACGGCAAGGCCAAGGAAGTTCCCTTGGCCATCCAAAAGGGCACCGAAGAGGCTCGCAAGAACCTGTTCAAGGTTCCGTTGGCCGGCTCGACCGTCACTCATCCAATTGTCGGACGCATGGGCGCCGGACGCGTGCTGATTCAGCCCGCTGCTCCTGGTACCGGTGTGATCGCTGGTGGTGCTGCTCGCGCCATCCTCGAAGAGGCCGGCATCCACGACGTTCTTTGTAAGTCACTTGGCTCCTCGAACCACATCAACGTGGCTCGTGCGACCATCGCCGGCTTGCAGGGTCTCAAGGATCCCAACGAGGTCGCTCGACTTCGTGGACTTGCACCTGAAGAGTTCGTTCCCAAGGGCATGCTCGAAGCCTTCAGGCTTTCCGAGCGTGGACCCCACGTTCCCAATGAGGTCGTGTGATGGCAGAACTTAAGGTCACCCAAATCAAGTCGTCGATCGGCACCAAGCCCAAGCATCGCGGAACCCTCCGTGCCCTTGGTCTTCGTGGTATCGGCAAGACCAACACCCTTCCCGACCGTCCTGAAATTCGCGGCATGATCGCTCGTGTCCCGCATCTCATTTCTGTCGAAGAGGTCGAGCCCGGCTCGACCAGCAAGTGAGGACATCGTGAAGATTCATGATCTCAAGCCCGCTGAGGGCTCAAACCGTCGCCGCAAGCGCGTCGGCCGTGGTATCGGTGGCAAGGGCGGCAAGACCGCAGGCCGCGGTACCAAGGGCCAGGGCGCACGTACGACCATCCCCGCTCGTTTCGAGGGTGGTCAGATGCCTCTGCACATGCGTGTGCCGAAGCTTCGTGGCTTCAACAACCCCTTCCGCGTGGAATACCAGGCCATCAACCTCGACTCCATCAACGACTCAGGCCTCGACATCGTCGATCCCGTTTCGCTGCTGGGCAAGAGCCTTGTTGGCAAGGGTTCACTCGTGAAGGTGCTCGGCCGCGGTGAAATCACCCGTGCCGTCACCGTGCGTGCACATTCCTTCTCAAAGTCAGCGGAAGCGGCAATCACCGCTGCCGGTGGCACTGTCGAAATCATCCCGTTGCCGTGGGGCGAACGTCGTCCTCCTGTAAAGGGCAACCAGTTCGCAAACCGCTGACGCACTGCTGGCGTTCTAGCCAGCGGTAGGAGTGACCTCGGTGCTCGCAAATCTGAAGAACATTTTCAAGGTTCAGGACCTTCGCAACAAGGTTCTGTTCACGTTCCTGATGATCGCCCTGTATCGACTGGGCGCCCATCTTCCCGTTCCCGGAATCGACACCGCTGCACTCAAGCAGCTCAAGGCGTCGGCGGACCAGGGTGGAGTACTCGCGTTCTTGAAACTCTTCTCGGGTGGCGGTCTCACCAACTTCGCAATCTTTGCGCTCGGCATCATGCCGTACATCACTGCATCAATCATCATGCAGATCCTCGGTGTCGTCATTCCCAAGCTTGAGGAATGGCAGAACCAAGGCGCAGTCGGTCAACGCAAGATCACGCAGTGGACTCGTTACGTAACGATCGGTATCGCCATTCTCCAGTCGACTGGTTTGGCGTATCTCTTCCATAACGGCGGTGGCGGTCTCACCCGTGGCAACAACACAGGCCTTGATCTCATCCCGAACTTCACTGTTGGTCGCGTTCTGCTCATCGTGCTGACGCTTACCACCGGTACGGCATTGCTGATGTGGATGGGCGAACTCATCACCCAGCGCGGCATCGGTAATGGCATGTCGCTGTTGATCTTTGCGTCGGTTGTTTCTCTTCTGCCCAGTCAGATGGCCACCATCAAGGCCAACGGTGGCTGGGTTGCCGTGATCATGGTGCTTGCTGGTTATGCATTCATCACCGTTGCGATTGTCTATGTCGAACAAGGGCAGCGCCGTATACCGGTGCAGTTTGCCAAGCGAGTGGTGGGCCGTCGTCAGTACGGCGGACAAAGCACCTACATCCCGCTCAAGGTGAACCAGTCGGGTGTTATCCCGATCATCTTCGCCAGTTCGGTGCTGTACCTGCCGCAGTTGCTTAGCTTCGTGCTTCCGGCCGATGGCTGGGGCAAGAGCGTGCAGGACTGGGTGAACTCAAACCTCGTCACCCCGAACGCTCCGATCCACATGATCATCTTTGGTCTCCTGATCATCGGTTTCGCCTACTTCTACACAGCGATCACCTTCGATCCGGTGAAGCAGGCCGATCAGCTCCGTAAGCAGGGTGGCTTCATCCCCGGTATTCGTCCCGGCCCCCAGACCGAGCGTTACTTGGCCAAGGTGCTTTCTCGCATCACCCTTCCGGGCGCACTGTTCATCGCCGCCGTCGCTCTTATTCCGTCCTACATCCTTACGACGTATCTTCCCGGCACCCAGGTGTCGTTCACCGGTATCTCGATCCTTATCGCCGTGGGTGTTGCCCTCGAGACGATGAAGCAGATCGACAGCCAGTTGATGATGCGTAACTACGAAGGATTCCTGAAGTAATGACTGCTCGTCTGCTTATCTTCGGACGGCAGGGAGCGGGCAAGGGCACACAGTCCGAGCGGCTTTCGGCGCACTACCAAGCCCCGCATATCTCTACCGGAGACATGCTGCGCGCTGCGGTTGCTGCGGGTACGCCGCTTGGTGTTGAAGCCAAAGCAGTGATGGATGCCGGCGGTCTTGTGTCGGACGAAATCATTCTCGGAGTTGTTGAAGAACGTCTTGCCGAAACCGATGTTCAGTCAAACGGTTTTCTTCTCGATGGTTTTCCGCGCACTGTCGTGCAAGCAGAAGGCATGGCGAAGTTCGCAACCATCGATGTTGCTATCGATCTCGTTGTCCCTGAGGAAGTTGTGCTCGAGCGCATTTCTTCTCGTCGTGTTTGTGCAAAGTGTGGCGCTATTTACTCCGTTGCTGCACCGCCCTCAACCGAGTGGATTTGCGATAAGTGCGGTGCCGAAGTTGTGCAGCGCGCCGATGACACGCCCGAATCAATTGCAAAACGACTTTCTGCATACAACACAGAAACCCAGCCAACCATTGACTTTTATGAGTCCACGGGTTTGTTGGTGAAGGTCGACGGACTCGGTACCCCCGATGAAGTCTTTGCGCGACTTGTAAACGCAATCGACGCGCAACTCCCGAAATAGAAACAGCGAAGGCGAACGAAGATGAAAGCTCGTTCGAAAGAAGAACTTCGCCACATGCGCGCTGCTGGTCGCGTGGTCGCGGAAATGCACGAAAAAATTCGCGCCGCGATTCGTCCCGGTGTCACGACTGCTGATCTCGATGCAATCGGTCGCAAGGTCATCGACACCAGGGGAGCGACTTCGAACTTCCTCGGTTACCACGGCTTCCCCGCTGTGATCTGCGCGTCGCCGAACGACGTGATCGTTCACGGCATCCCCGGCCCGGTCGTTCTGAATGAGGGCGACATCATTTCTGTCGACTGCGGTGCTGTCGTCGAGGGTTGGCATGGCGACGCTGCGTTCACAATCGGGGTGGGGGAGATCTCGGCCGAGGCCGCCAGACTCATCTCAGTGACCGAGGCCTCGCTGGCCGCCGGCATCGCCGCCATGGTTGAGGGCAACACCCTCGGGGATATCGGAGCTGCTGTTCAGTCCGTGGTCGAGGCCGCCGGCTTC
>CANGMY010000050.1 GCA_947455015.1 Microthrixaceae bacterium
GGAATCGGCAAAGGCCTACTTCCGCAACGCGTTCTTCGAGAACCGTCGTTACGACCTCTCACGCGTTGGTCGTTACAAGCTCAACCGCAAGCTCGGACCGGAACTCGACAAGATCGAGAAACTGTTCAACATCAAGCTTGAGCGTCCCGAACTCGATCAGTCGGTGCTTACGCCGTCTGAAGTTCTTGCCGCAACCACCTATCTTCTGAACCTCGTGAACGCCGAGCCGGGTTACCGACTCGACGATCAGGACCATTTCGCCAACCGTCGTATTCGTTCCGTCGGCGAACTCATTCAGAACCAGGTCCGTATCGGTCTGTCACGTATGGAACGTGTTGTGCGTGAGCGCATGACCACCCAAGACGTCGAGGCCATCACGCCGCAGACCCTCATCAACATTCGCCCCGTCGTTGCGTCGATCAAGGAGTTCTTCGGAACTTCGCAGTTGTCGCAGTTCATGGATCAGGTCAACCCGCTTTCGGGCCTTACCCATCGTCGTCGTCTTTCAGCGCTCGGCCCGGGTGGTCTGTCACGTGAGCGTGCTGGCTTCGAAGTCCGCGACGTTCACTTCAGTCACTACGGCCGTATGTGCCCGATTGAAACTCCTGAAGGCCCGAACATCGGTCTCATCGGTGCACTCGCAACCTTCGCTCGCGTCAACGCGTTTGGTTTCATCGAGTCGCCGTACCGCAAGGTTGTCAACGGTCGAGTCACCGACGAAATCGTCTACCTCGCTGCTGATGAGGAAGAGGAATACGTCGTTGCGCAGGCCAATGCGCCGCTCAACCCGGACGGCACGTTCCGCGCCGATCGCGTTCTTGTGCGTCGTTCACCGCAGGCGGCAACGCTTGGCGAACTGAAGCTCATGCTCGAACGTGACGTCTTCTTCGGTGCAACCACCGAAATTTCAAACGTCGCGCCTGCTGAAGTTCAGCTCATGGACGTTTCGCCGAAGCAGATCGTTTCGGTCGCAACCGCACTCATTCCTTTCCTCGAGCACGACGACGCAAACCGTGCGCTCATGGGCGCCAACATGCAGCGTCAGGCCGTTCCGTTGCTGCGTGCGGAAGCTCCGTACATCGGTACCGGAATCGAATCACGCGCTGCTCGCGATGCTGCCGACATGATCCTCGCCGAGGAAGACGGCACCATCACCGAGGTCGATGGCAACGCCATCACTGTTCAGTACAAGAACAAGGGCCGCGTTGTTTACCGTCTCCTCAAGTTCGAACGTTCGAACCAGGACACCTGCATCAACCAGAAGCCGATCGTTGCGCAGGGACAGGTCATCAAGAAGGGCGACATCCTCGCTCACGGTCCGTCCACCGATAACGGTGAACTCGCACTCGGAAAGAACCTTGTCGTGGCCTTCATGCCATGGGAGGGCTACAACTTCGAGGACGCCATCATCCTGTCCGAGCGTCTTGTGAAGGACGACGTTCTTACGTCGATTCACATCAAGGAACACGAGATCGATGCTCGTGACACCAAGCTTGGTCCGGAAGAAATCACCCGAGACATTCCGAACCTTTCCGACGAAATCCTCGCCGACCTCGACGAGCGCGGCATCATCCGCGTTGGTGCCGAGGTTTCTGCTGGCGATGTTCTTGTCGGCAAGGTCACCCCAAAGGGTGAAACAGAACTCACGCCGGAAGAGCGTCTCCTTCGTGCCATCTTCGGTGAAAAGGCTCGCGAAGTTCGCGACACCTCGCTCAAGGTTCCGCACGGCGAAAAGGGCAAGGTCATCGACGTCAAGGTGTTCAGCCGCGACGACGGTCACGAACTTCCCCCGGGCGTCAACCAACTCGTTCGTGTGTATGTCGCACAGAAGCGAAAGATCAGCGTGGGCGACAAGCTCGCTGGTCGTCACGGCAACAAGGGTGTTATCTCTCGAATCCTTCCGATCGAAGACATGCCCTTCATGGCCGATGGCACGTCCGTCGACATCATCCTCAACCCGCTTGGTGTTCCTTCCCGAATGAACGTCGGTCAGGTTCTTGAAGCGCATCTCGGTTACGCCGCTCGTTACGGCTGGACCGTCGACGGTGAAACCGTTGGTCAAGAGCCCATCCGCGGCACCGAGAAGAAGACCCGTCCGGTCACTCCTCCTTCAACGCTCATTGCAACGCCCGTCTTCGACGGCGCTCATTGGGACGAACTCGAAGGTGCGGGCAAGCACCCGACCATCAAGAAGATTTTCCAGAACCTGCAGCCTGAGGCAACCGATGCTCGCTACGGCGACAACGGCCGCATGATGCAGGACGACGGAAAGATCACGCTCTATAACGGCCGCACCGGCGAGAAGTACGACAACCCGATCACCGTCGGCATTGTGTACATCCTCAAGCTTGCGCATTTGGTCGACGACAAGATCCACGCTCGTTCGACCGGTCCGTACTCCATGATCACCCAGCAGCCGCTGGGCGGTAAGGCGCAGTTCGGTGGCCAGCGATTCGGTGAAATGGAGGTGTGGGCACTCGAGGCGTACGGCGCTGCGTACTGCCTGCAGGAACTCCTCACCATCAAGTCCGATGACGTTCTTGGCCGCGTGAAGGTCTACGAGGCCATCGTCAAGGGCGAGAACATTCCCGAGCCGGGCATCCCCGAGAGCTTCAAGGTTCTCATTAAGGAAATGCAGGCACTTTGTCTCAACGTCGAGGTGCTCAACACCTCAGGCGCCGAGATCGAAATGCGTGAGCTCGACGAAGACATCTTCCGTACCGCCGAAGAACTCGGCATCGATCTTTCACGTCCGGAACGCGGCAGTGATGAAGAAGATGCCCGCCGCCAGGCAGAGAGGGGCTGAAGTCATGGCAATGCTTGACGTCAACACTTTTGATCAACTTCGTATCGGACTTGCCACCGCGGATTCCATCCGCACGTGGTCGAACGGCGAAGTCAAGAAGCCAGAAACAATCAACTACCGCACGCTCAAGCCCGAGAAGGATGGCTTGTTCTGCGAAAAGATTTTCGGTCCACAAAAGGACTGGGAGTGCTACTGCGGTAAGTACAAGCGTGTCCGTTTTAAGGGCATCATCTGTGAACGTTGCGGCGTTGAAGTCACCCGCTCGAAGGTTCGCCGCGAGCGCATGGGTCACATCGAACTCGCTGCACCCGTCGTTCACATTTGGTATCTCCGCGGCACTCGTTCATGGCTCGCGTACCTCCTTATGGGTACCGAAGCTCGTGAAGAGATCAAGGCAAAGCAACTCGAGAAGGTCATCTACTTCGCCGCCAACCTTGTTACTTGGGTTGACGACGAGCGTCGTCATGCCGACCTCGAGTCGCTTGAGCAAGACATGCTCGCCGAGAAGGACCTCATCGAAAAGGACCTTCGTCTCGAACTCGATCGTCGCCACAAGGATCTCGAAGATGAGGTCAAGGGTCTTGAAAAGGAAGGCGCGAAAGACGCCGACATCAAGGCTCGTCAGCGCGCTGCCGACAAGGACCTTCAGTCCATTCGCGAGCGTTACGACATGGAGCGCGATCTCGTTGAGCGTGCGTTCGACGAATTCAAGTCACTCTTTGCTCGCAAGATCATCGAAGACGAAATGCTCTGGCGTGAACTCGAAGATCGCTACGGCGAATACTTCGAAGGCGGCATGGGTGCAGAAGCCATCGCCAACCTGATTGAGCGCATCGATCTTGATGGTGACGAGATCCGTTTGCGTGAGCAGATCGATCCGGCCGAAGGTCAGAAGCCACTTTCCGCGCAGCGTAAGCAGAAGGCCATCAAGCGCCTCAAGATCGTTACGGCTTTCAACCGCCGTGATGAAAACGGACGTCGCATCAACGACCCGCGCGCAATGATCCTCGACGTCGTCCCGGTGATCCCGCCGGAACTTCGCCCGATGGTGCAGCTCGATGGTGGCCGCTTCGCGACTTCCGATCTCAACGATCTCTACCGTCGCGTCATCAACCGCAACAACCGTCTGAAGCGTCTTCTTGATCTTGGTGCTCCCGAGATCATCGTGAACAACGAAAAGCGCATGCTTCAAGAAGCCGTCGACGCGTTGTTCGACAACGGTCGTCGTGGTCGTCCGGTTACTGGTCCAGGCAACCGTCCGCTCAAGTCACTTTCCGACATGCTCAAGGGCAAGCAGGGTCGCTTCCGTCAGAACCTTCTCGGTAAGCGCGTCGACTACTCCGGCCGTTCGGTCATCGTTGTTGGCCCGACTCTCAAACTGCATCAGTGCGGTTTGCCGAAGCTCATGGCGCTCGAACTGTTCAAGCCGTTCGTCATGAAGAAGCTTGTCGACGCCGAACTTGCGCAGAACATCAAGTCTGCAAAGCGCATGGTCGAACGTCGTCGTCCGCAGGTGTGGGACGTTCTTGAAGATGTCATCAAGGAACACCCGGTCATGCTGAACCGTGCTCCTACGTTGCATCGTCTTGGCATCCAGGCCTTCGAGCCAGTTCTTGTTGAAGGCAAGGCCATTCAGATTCACCCGCTCGTTTGCGCAGCGTTCAACGCTGACTTCGACGGCGATCAGATGGCTGTCCACCTTCCGCTGTCAGCAGAAGCGCAGGCCGAGGCCCGCGTGCTCATGCTTTCGGCGAACAACATCCTTTCGCCTGCCGATGGTCGTCCGCTCGTCACCCCGACACAGGACATGATCATTGGTGCCTACTACCTGACTGAAGAAGTCAACGGTGGTTCGGGCGAAGGTCGCGTGTTCCGCAACCTCGAGGAGATCGAGCGTGCGTACGAAGCTGGCGACATCGAGCTGCATTCGCTGATCCAGTACCGCCACCCAGATCACGTCGTTGGTGAAGAGGCCGGTCGCAAGACCTACCGCACCACGACCGCTGGTCGAATCTTCTTCAATACGACGCTGCCCAAGGGCTTCGAGTTCCAGAACGCGCGTATCGACAAGAAGGCAATGGGTCGCATCGTCGACGAACTTGCGCACAACTACGACAAGGCAGATGTGGCCGGAAGTCTCGACCGCATCAAGGACCTTTGCTACCGCTACGCGACCAAGTCCGGTCTCACCATCTCGATCGAAGACGTCAAGACGCCTGCGGTCAAGAAGGAAATTCTGGATCGTCACGAGAAGGAAGCAGAAAAGGTCGAGACCCAGTTCCGTCGCGGCATCATCACCGATGGTGAGCGTCGTCAGAAGGAAGTTGAGATCTGGACCACAGCAACCGACGAAGTTCGTGTTGCGATGGAAGCCAGCCTCAAGGAAGACAAGTTCAACCCGATCGACATGATGGTCGGTTCGGGTGCACGCGGAAACATGATGCAGGTTCGCCAGATCGCCGGTATGCGCGGTCTTGTGGCGAACCCTCGTGGCGACATGATCCCTCGTCCGATCAAGTCGAACTTCCGTGAAGGCCTCACGATGCTCGAGTACTTCATCTCGACGCCTGGTGCTCGTAAGGGTCTTGTCGATACCGCTCTTCGTACCGCTGACTCTGGTTACCTCACCCGTCGACTCGTCGACGTTGCGCAGGAACTCATCATCAACGATGAAGATCCCTTCGCTTCTGGCGGTCCGGTCCGTGGTATCTGGATCGAAGACATCGAAGCCGATCGTCCCGGTAAGCGCGCATGGCTTGAGACTCGTCTCTTCAGCCGCACACTCGCCGACGACGTCACGCTTTCCGACGGCACGGTCCTTGCAAAGGGCACCGTCCTCGGCGACGACGAAGTTGCACTACTTCGTGACGATCAGCAGGTCACGCGAGTTCGTGTGCTCTCACCGCTTACCGATGATTCCGATCTCGGTGTGTCGGCTGCGTGTTACGGACTTTCGCTTGCAACCGGCAAGCTCATCGAAGTTGGCGAAGCCGTTGGCGTTATCGCTGCACAGTCGATCGGCGAACCCGGCACTCAGCTCACCATGCGTACCTTCCACACCGGTGGTGTTGCTGGTACCGACCTCGCCGGCGGTCTGCCGCGCGTTGTCGAGTTGTTCGAAGCTCGTAGCCCGAAGGGCAAGGCGACGCTCTCGCGCATCACTGGTGTTGTTCGTATCGGTGAAGACGAAGGCAAGGGTCGTGTCATCACGGTTGTTGCTGACGACGGCACCGAAGAGGCGTACATCGTTTCGGGTCTTGCTCGTCTCGAAGTCACCGACGGACAAGAAATCGTCGCAGGCGATCCCATCGTCGACGGTCCTCGTGATCCCAAGGAACTCATCGAGATCAAGGGCGTGCAGGAAACCCAGCAGTACCTCGTCACCGAGGTACAGAAGGTGTACCGCGATCAGGGTGTGCCGATTCACGACAAGCACATCGAACTCATCGTTCGTCAGATGACGCGCAAGATCACTGTGCAGGAAGCCGGCGATTCCGATTTCCTTCCCGGCGAGCGCGTCGACTCCAAGGTGTACCGCGATGCCAGCCGTGCGCTCGTGATGGAAGGCAAGCAGCCCGCCGAGGGCCGCCCCGAAATCATGGGTATCACGAAGGCCTCGCTTGCCACCGATTCGTGGCTGTCGGCAGCCTCCTTCCAGGAGACCACCCGAGTGCTCACCGAAGCCGCCATCGAGTCCCGTTCGGACTCTTTGCTCGGCCTCAAGGAGAACATCATCATTGGCAAGCTCATCCCTGCCGGTACCGGCATGGCGAAGTACCGCGACATTTCCACCGCGGCACCCGAGTACCAGCCGATGGAGTTCTGGTCATCCGGTGACGACGACGAGGCTGGCGATCTTGCCGATCTCCTCGCTAACCGCATGGCTGGCGATGTCATCACGCCGGCTCCGGTCGACATTGATGAAATGGCCGCCATGGCCGATGCAGCAGCCGAAGCGGCTATGGCCGCCGAGATGGTTGCCGGCGCTGGCGATCTTGCCGAAGCAGGCGAGGAACTCCCCGACGCTCAGGTCATCGAACTTCCCGTGACCGATGCCTCTGAAAACACTGAAGAAAGCGGCTCTTCCGAAGAGTCGATGTAGTCCCGGTTTCGGGGGTTTGCCCAGAACGGGCTGACCCCCCTAACCTTGCCCTCCGCTTCGGGGCCGGTCCCCGTAGCGATATGAACGCCAGAAAGGTTCGTTGTGCCCACCATTCAGCAGTTGGTCCGTAAGGGCCGCCAGTCGAAGCCCGCGAAGGGCAAGACCCCGGCCCTCAAGGGCGCTCCGCAGCGACGGGGCGTGTGCACGCGCGTCTACACGACCACGCCGAAGAAGCCGAACTCCGCACTCCGCAAGGTTGCTCGTGTTCGTTTGTCTTCCGGCATGGAAGTCACTGCGTACATCCCGGGTGAAGGACACAACCTCCAAGAGCACAGCATCGTGCTCGTGCGCGGTGGTCGTGTGAAGGATCTTCCGGGTGTGCGTTACAAGATCATCCGCGGCACCCTCGACACTTCGGGTGTGCGCGATCGCAAGCAGGCCCGTAGCCGTTACGGCGCCAAGAAGGAAAGCTGATATGCCTCGTAAGGGTCCCGCACCCCGCCGCGAACTGATGCCCGATCCGATCTACCGATCGGTTGTCGTTACTCAGCTTGTTAACAAGGTCCTGCAGCGCGGCAAGCGCTCGACCGCCGAGCGCATCGTTTACGAAGCACTCACCATGATCGAAGCCAAGACCGGCACCGAGCCGATTGCAACGCTGAAGCGTGCAGTCGACAACGTCAAGCCGCAGCTTGAGGTTCGTAGCCGTCGTGTTGGTGGCGCCACCTACCAGGTGCCCGTCGAGGTTCGTCCCCGTCGCGCCAACACTCTCGCCATTCGTTGGATCGTGGGTTACTCACGCCAGCGTCGTGAGCGCACGATGGCAGAGCGTCTCGCAAATGAACTGATGGATGCCGCCAACGGTGTTGGTGCATCAATTAAGCGTCGCGAAGATCTCTACAAGATGGCCGAATCCAACAAGGCGTTTGCTCACTACCGCTGGTAGTAGTCACGTTGGTTCTTGCCGACGCCCCGCCTTGTGCGGGGCGCCGTCGCGAAACAAGCAGTTCCCCCCACTTCGTTCCTTCACAACTTCCCCTGACCGCCAGTCACACGACAGGACCTGACGATGGCATCACGCCCGCATCCTCTTGATAAGACCCGCAATATCGGCATCATGGCCCACATTGACGCGGGCAAGACCACCACGACCGAGCGGATCCTCTATTACACCGGTAAGAACTACAAGATCGGTGAAGTTCATGATGGCGGCGCCACCATGGACTGGATGGTCCAGGAACAAGAGCGTGGTATCACCATCACCTCTGCTGCGACCACGTGCTTTTGGGAAGACCATCGCATCAACATCATCGATACCCCCGGCCACGTCGACTTCACCGTCGAGGTCGAGCGCTCACTTCGCGTGCTCGATGGCGCGGTTGCAGTATTCGACGGTGTTGCTGGTGTGGAACCGCAGACCGAAACGGTGTGGCGTCAGGCCAACAAGTACAACGTTCCCCGTATCTGCTTCGTGAACAAGATGGACCGTCTTGGCGCTGACTTCTACGCCGCGCTCGACTCCATCAAGGATCGCCTCGAAGCCAACACCGCGGTGTTGCAGCTTCCGATCGGCGCCGAAGGTAACTACAAGGGCGTTGTCGACCTCGTCAC
>CANGMY010000051.1 GCA_947455015.1 Microthrixaceae bacterium
ACACGTCAGGCGAATCCGGGCGGTCACCACCGATGAAGTCCATTCGGTAATTGGCCGTGTGCTTGGTTCTCCTCGTGCAGTCTCGGCCGTTGGCCCATTGGGCGACGGATCTGCTGCGCTTGAACGCTTCGCCTGCGGCTAGTTTCGGCTCATGACGTTGCGAGTTGGAGTCTTCGGTGCTGGTGGTCGGATGGGGAGCACGGTGTGCCGTGCTGTCGATGGCGATCCAGCGTTAGAACTGGTTGCTGCAGTCGACCCGCATCACGCTGGCCTTGATATGCGTCAGGTCACTGGCTGCGATCGTCCGTTTCAGGTGTCAGCTGACGGGCAAGCATTTCTCGATGCCAACGTCGACGTCGTTATCGATTTCACCCACCTTGAAGCCGCTCGCACGAATTTGCTGTGGCTTGCCGAGAACGGCATCCACGCGGTCACTGGAACGACTGGCTTTTCCGATGCCGACCTTCAGGCGTTTCGCGACCAGTTCACCAATTCAAACTGCGTGATCGCTCCGAACTTTGCGATCGGCGCTGTTCTGATGATGCGATTCGCTGAACTCGCGGCGCCGTTTTTCGAAACCGCTGAAATTGTCGAACTGCATCACGACGCAAAGATTGATGCTCCTTCGGGCACCGCGATGCTCACCGCCGAGCGAATGGCCGAGGCTTCCGCCGAATGGGCTGCCGACCCGACCAAGACCGAAATCCTTCCTGGTGCACGTGGGGGTAAAGGCCCAGCAGACATTCGCGTGCATTCATTGCGCTTGCGCGGGATGGTTGCCCATCAAGAAGTCATCTTGGGCACGACCGGCCAGACCCTCACGCTCCGACACGATTCCTACGACCGGGACTCGTTCATGCCCGGTGTGTTGCTGGCGACGAAGGCAGTTGTCGATCGCCCTGGTGTCACGATTGGGCTCGACGCGCTGCTCGATCTCTAAACCGATCGCCAATTAGTGGGCGTCGGAATCGCTGCCGGGCGCAGCATGGCCGAGCTCAATTTCGTCGGCGGCATCTTCAAGTTCGCGGAATGCATCGATTTCTTTGCGCCCACGACGGAGTTCGCTGATCCAGAAAATGGCAACGAGCGAAATGGAAACGACGAGTAACGGAATTCGCCAATTCGCGATGAAGTCCAGAACGGAATCGATTGGTCGGGCAAACACGTCGCCAACAATCTGAAGCATGAACAGTCGGCCGATGGTGCCGGCAATGTTCAGCGCTGCAAATTTGATTGGGCGCATCTTCGCTGCACCGGCAACAAGGCATACGTAGTTGTTTGGGAACAGCACCACGAGTGGCGCGCCCCATTTGCCAAACCAACCTTCGACAGCGCGCATGTAGCGACCAGTAGTGGGTGTGCGGCGCTCCATCCACTTGAGTGCTGCTTCGCCGTAGAACCAACCGAGCGCAAAGAAAAAGGGATCGGGCAGAAGAAGTCGAAGGGAACCGACGACGTAGTAGGAGACCGATGCGAGATGGTTGACGACGAGCACCAGATACCGGTTCTTGGCGCTGAGCGAGATCAGGAGCAATGGATTGCTGTTGACCAAGTCGGGCCAAAGGGCATCGGCGGTATAGCCAGCCACGACCATCGCCACGATTGGCACGATGAGAAGCGTGAGGTGCCGGCGTCCGGGGTGGGCCGTGGGAGGGGTTTCGGGTTCGGCGGACAAGACCATGATCCTCTCACGTACCATTCGTCCGCACGTGGGCGGCCGGCGGGTCGCCTCAGAGAGGGGAGTCATCGATGAAGGGTCTTATGCAGGACGGTCCACTCGTCCTTACCAATCTGTTTGATCGTGCCGAGAAATTGTTCCCCGAAAAAGAGATCGTGACTGCGACTGCAGTCGGAGTTGAACGCGAGACCTACGGCCAGTGGGCCGAACGCACGCGTCGTCTCGGCGGCGTCCTTGATGACCTTGGAGTCAGCGCCGATGGCCGTGTTGCAACGTTTGCGTGGAACACCGCCCGCCACCTTGAGCTCTACTTCGCTGCTCCGTGTTCAGGGCGTGTGCTGCACACACTGAACATCCGGTTGTTCCCCGAGCAGATCACATACATCGTGAATCACGCCGAAGATGAAGTGATCTTCGTCGACAAGTCGCTCCTTGCACTCCTTTGGCCACTGGTCGATACGTTCACGACGGTTCGCCACATCGTTGTCATGGACGACGGTAAAGGTGAACTTCCGACCGACACCGGGGGCCGACTTCTGCACGATTACGAAGCGCTCCTTGCATCGGCGAGCCCGGTTGAATGGAATGTCACCGACGAAAATCAAGCGGCGTCGATGTGTTACACGAGCGGAACCACTGGTAATCCAAAGGGTGTCGTGTACTCGCATCGTTCAACGTGGTTGCACACGATGGCCGGCATGATGGCCGACGGTCTTGGCGTTGGTGAGCGCGACGTCATTCTCCCGGTTGTCCCGATGTTCCATGCGAACGCGTGGGGGCTCGCCCATATCGGCGTTGCCTCTGGCGCAACGTTGGTTATGCCTGGACCGGATCTTTCGCCGAAGGCAATCGTGAATCTGATTGAGTCCGAGCGCGTCACAGTTGCAGCTGGCGTACCCACTATTTGGATGGGTGTTCTCAACGAAATCGACGGCCGCGATGTTTCGAGTCTCCGAGGCATTCCGTGTGGTGGCTCGGCAGTTCCGAAGCATCTTTCTGAGGCGTACCGAGAGAAGATCGGAATTCCGATCCTTCAAGCATGGGGTATGACCGAGACCAGCCCATTGGCATCTGTGGCAAAGGTGAAGTCGACGATGCTTTCGTTGCCCGAAGACGAACAGGCCGACTATCGAGCGACGATCGGTCTTCCTACTTTGGGTGTTCAGGCTCGAATCGCCGATCAGGAAACCGGCGAAGTACTTCCATGGGACGGCGAAACCAGTGGTGAACTCCAAGTAGCTGGTCCGTGGATCGCGAAGGAGTACTACAACGATTCGCGTTCGCCTGAGTCGTTTACCGCCGACGGATGGTTGAAGACCGGCGACGTCGCGACCATCGATAGCGAAGGCTTCATGCGCATTGTCGACCGTACGAAAGATGTCGTGAAGTCCGGTGGCGAATGGATCTCATCGGTAGAGCTTGAAAACGAGATCATGGCCCACCCGTCGATCGCTGAAGCAGCAGTCATTGCGGTGAAGCATCCCAAGTGGTCAGAGCGCCCGCTCGCGTGCGTCGTCCTGAAGCCCGGAGAGACCCTGACCCGCGAAGACGTACTTGCGTTTCTCGATGGTCGTGTTGCCAAGTGGTGGCTTCCCGACGATGTGGTCTTCATCGATGAGGTCCCGAAAACCTCGGTCGGAAAGTTCTCGAAGCGCGATCTTCGGGATCAATTCGCTGGCTACGTGCTGCCGACTGCCTAGAGCAACGCTGGTCGACAGGTCCCGATTGCCGGGGCGCAGTTCGCCACGCCTAGCCTGATCGTCGTGTACCGGTTCCTGCTCAAACCTCGTTGGATCCTTTCGCACATTTTTGTTCTTGTCGTCGTCGTGACGATGATCAACTTGGGCTTCTGGCAGCTCAATCGACTTGATGAACGAAAAACTGCGAACGCGGTTGTGACGAGCGCGATGAAGCAGGAAGCGCAACCTCTTGCAACGGTTCTTCCCGCAGGAACTGCAGCAACAACCGAACAAGTGAAGGCCGCTGATTATCAGCCGGTGTATGTCACTGGCACCTATCGCGTCGATGAACAGGTTCTTGTTACGAACCGAACCAACAACGGTGCGCCTGGATATTGGGTAGTCACACCGCTGGTGCAAGCCGATGGCACCGCGGTCGCGATCAACCGAGGATGGGTTCCCTACTCCTATACCGAAGATGGTCCGTGGGATGACTTCGCTCCGCCCAAGGGGACCGTGACGGTCCAGGGACTTCTTCGACAGTCGCAGGTCAGAGAAACGAACGGGCTCGTGTCATCGCCGAAGGATGCTGATGTCGGAACGCTTCGGGTTCTTGCTCGACTCGATGTGGGGCGCCTGGCCCAACAGGTGAATGAGCGGATGATCCCTGGATACATCTCGTTACGGGCCCAGGATCCGGCACAGGTCGATCTGCCCGTTCCTGTCCCACTGCCAGAGCTGTCTCAGGGCCCCCACCTCGGTTACGCCATCCAGTGGTTTGCCTTCTCTTTGCTGACAATCATCGTGTATCCGCTCCTGCTCCGGCGCTATGCCAAGCGCAAGCAAATGGATGGCGACGATGCCGAGGTGCTCGAGGTCTCTGAAGAGAGCGATTTGGCCTGATACGACAGTGAGACAGATTCTCCGGTAATGTCTCATTCATGTCAGCGGCAGCCGTTGCCTCTTCGAAGCAGGACATTTCCGTCCCCGACCGAATCGTCGCGGCCGCGGCTCGACTCATTTCGTCTCAAGGTCTTCGGGCAACAAGCGTCGACGACATTGCTTCTGCGGCCGAGTGCGGTCGCGCCACTGTGTATCGCTACTTCCCTGGCGGCCGCGCAGAGTTGCTCGAGGTCACCCTCGGTCAAGGCGTCGAGCGAATCTTCGCTTCGTGTGCGCGTGTCACCGATCACGCAGCATCGCTTGCCGAGGCCGCGGCAGGCACCATCAACATCGCCGTGCTCGAGCTTTCTCACGATGCTGTCGTGCAGCAGTTGTTGGTCGACGAACCGGACACCATGGCAACGCTCATTTCGCCAATGCGCATCGAACCGCTTGTTGAGCGCGCCTCGGAATGGGGCATCGAACATTTCTCTCGCTTTGTTGAACCAGCCATTGCTGCGCACGTCGGCGAATGGTGTGTGCGGGTCGTGACCGATCATCTGCGCTCGCCAGCCCCAGTCATCGACGTCACGCGCGCCGACGTTGCTCGCACGCTTGTCGACACATTTCTCATGCCATCACTTACCCACTCCACAACGACTCGTCGTCACTGAGAAGGAGACCATCATGACCATCAACGAACGCATCATCGGTCGCGAAGACCTCAATGACATCGAACAGATCCTCATGATCACCAACACCGATGTCGATTCCGCAATCCACGCAGTCAAAGACAACGCCGACGCCATCTTCACGTGGGACTACGAAAAGGGCGCTCGTCCCGCTCTCAACAAGTTGTACGAGAAGGCGAAGAATTCTCAGTGGAACGGCGAGACCGACCTTGATTGGTCGATCAATGTGGACCAGGAGGCCGTCGTTGCCGCCAATGCCGCGGCGAATGGCCGCGGTGCCGAGATGAACCTTGCGGGCACGTTCTTTGAGAAGTGGGGCGACAAAGAATGGAATGAGCTCGGCGTGCAGTCACAGAACTGGATGCTGAGTCAGTTCATGCATGGCGAACAGGGTGCACTTCTTTGCACCGCCAAGATCGTTGAAACCGTGCCCTGGATCGATGCCAAGTACTACGCCTCAACGCAGGTCATGGACGAAGCTCGTCACGTCGAGGTCTTTGCGAAGTACCTCAACGAGAAGTTGTCGGGTCACTATCCCGTAAACGCCCATCTGAAGATGCTGCTCGACGACATCGTGCTCGACAGCCGCTGGGACATGACCTATCTGGGCATGCAGATCATGGTTGAGGGCCTTGCTCTTGCCGCTTTTGGATTCATGCATCAGATGACCACGGAACCGCTGCTTAAGCAGCTGCTTCGTTATGTCATGAGCGATGAAGCCCGCCATGTGGCGTTCGGCGTGCTCTCGCTCAAGGAGTATTACCAGGAGCTCACTCAGGCCGAACTCCGCGAGCGCCAAGAGTTCGCGTTCGAAGCGGCAGTTCGCATGCGCGACCGCTTCCTTCAGCAGGAAGTTTGGGAACGCATGGGCGTGCCGGTGAAAGAAGCCGTCACGGTCATCATGCAAGACCCTGGTCAGCAAATGTTCCAGCAGATGCTGTTTGCCAAGATTGTTCCGAACTGCCGCAAGCTGGGTCTTCTCGATGCGGGTGATGGTTGGCTGCGCACGAAGTTCACCGAACTCGGTGTTATCGACTTCGAGCACATGCCTGACACTGAAGAGGAATACGAGACCTTCGCCCTTACTGAGGGTGAAGTCGCCTCTGTTCGCTGATCAATCGCCAGCGTTTCCTGCCAAATCCGTCAAGGTTCGGCAGGGTGCGCTGGTACGGTGACACCCATGTCACGTTTCGGTTCGGTGATCACCGCAATGGTCACCCCATTCACTGCCGATGGCGAACTCGATCACGAAGGCGCGGCCGAGTTGGCCCGGTGGCTTGTCGCGCAAGGCAACGATGCACTCGTTCTCAGCGGTACGACGGGCGAAGCCGCTTGTCTGACTGACGAGGAACAGATCGCTCTGTGGCACACGGTGCGCGCTGCGGTCGATGTTCCACTCATTGCTGGGTCGGGCACAAATGACACTCGTCATGCCGCCGAGCTCACCGGCGCCGCTGCTGGTGCGGGCATGGACGCAGTTCTCATCGTTACGCCGTATTACAACCGTCCTTCGCAGGCCGGCATCGAAGCGCATTTCCAACATGTGTGTGCCGCAACCGAATTGCCAGTCATCGTCTACGACATTCCCGTTCGTACCGGTCGCAAGATCGGCTCCGACCTCATCCTCCGAATGGCCAACGAGATTCCCAATGTCGTTGGCCTCAAAGACGCCGCTGGCGATCCCGCCGCAACCGCTCGGCTTATTGCCGATGCGCCCGCAGGGTTCGAAGTCTTTAGCGGCGACGATCCACTCACGCTTTCGTTGCTTGCGGTTGGCGCTGTCGGTGTGATCGGAGTCGCAACGCACTGGGCGGCACCGGTGATGGCGCAAATGATCAGCGCGTTTCAGGCCGGCGACATCGCTCGAGCGCAACAACTCAACGCCCGCATGATCGAAAGCTACGACTTCGAAACCGGCGACCTCAATCCAAATCCTGTACCGACCAAGGCGATGCTTCGTGCCATTGGTCAGCCTGCAGGTCCGTGTCGACCTCCAATGGGATTCGGGCCGGAAGATCTTGAAGAACGCGCCCTTGCGGTGCATCGCCGGTTATACGCGTGAGTCGCGACGGAGCAAAGCCCAAGTCGAAGTCAAAGGTGAAGTCCAAGAAAACCGACGCGTCAGTAAAGGCGCCGAAGGTTCGCGATTCTCAGGGAACGCCAGTTTCGGTCACCTTCCTCGGCGGTCTTGGCGAAATTGGACGGAACTGCGCATGTATCGAACTGGAAGGGAAGATCCTTCTCCTTGACTGCGGGCTGATGTTCCCTGATCTCGACATGCTCGGGATCGATCTCGTACTTCCCGATTTCACTTACTTGCGCGAAAACGCCGACCGCATCATTGGTTGCATTGCCACCCATGGTCACGAAGATCACACCGGCGGTCTGTCGTTCCTGCTGCGCGAACTTGAGTTTCCGATTTACGGATCGGCACTCACTCTTGGTCTTGCCCGGAATCGCATCGAGGAAGCCGGCCTCCTTGACCGCACCGAATTCATTCCGATTGTCGACGGCGAACGCCGAATGATCGGTCCGTTCGACGTCGAGTTCATTCCCGTTACGCACTCGGTGCCGCACGGAATCGCAACGGCATTCCACACTCCGCAGGGTGTGATCTTGCACACCGGCGATTTCAAGCTCGACCTCACTCCCGTCGATGGCCGTCTCACTGACTTGGCTCGTATCGGCGCGATTGCATCCAACGAAGGCATTCGTTTGTTGCTGTCCGATAGCACCAACGCAGAAGAACACGGACACGCGGCATCAGAAACTTCGGTTGGTGCAGTTCTCTACGACCTCTTCCATCGATACGAAGGTCGCCGCATCATCACGACCTGCTTCGCCAGTCACATCCATCGCGTGCAACAAATCGCCGATGCTGCGATTTCGTTCGATCGTGTCATTGCCACGATGGGCATGTCGATGAAAAAGAATGTGCGGATGGCTCGCGAGATGGGTCTTCTCAACATCCCTGAATCGCGGCTCATGGATATCGCTGATGTTGGTGATCTTCCTCCGGAAAAGGTCTGCGTTATCTCTACCGGTTCGCAGGGCGAACCCATGTCAGCGCTTGCGCTGATGGCAGCAAACGAGAACCGTTGGCTCACTCTGAGCAACACCGATGTCGTCATCATGAGTTCGCATCCCATTCCGGGCAACGAAACCGACGTTTCGAAGGTGATCGATGGCCTGGTGCGTGCTGGCGCCGAAGTTGTGCACTCGGGTATTTCCGATGTTCATGCGTCGGGGCATGCCAAAGCCGAAGATCTCAAAATGTTCTTGTCGATCACCCGACCCGAACATTTTGTTCCCGTGCATGGCGAGTACCGCCACCTTGTTGCTCATGCAAAGTTGGCCCGCACGATGGGTGTGGCCGCTTCGAAGATCATCGTGTGCACCGATGGTGACCAGGTCACCCTCGACGACACGGGTCTTCGCCCCACAGCACAGGTGCCGTCTGGCTATCTCTATGTCGACGGCATCATCGGCGATGTGGGTTCCGGTGTCCTGCGCGACCGCCGGGTGCTCGC
>CANGMY010000052.1 GCA_947455015.1 Microthrixaceae bacterium
CGCCTGGCGGACAACTCGAGTTCTATGACGACATTGGTCACTTTCTGCACGTGGAACAGTCGCGTTTCATTGCCGATCTCGTACTCAAGTTTTTGGAGCCTCTCCGATGACGCGCCGTACCGACTACCTTCTGAACGGATCGCTTCGACTTGCGCTGCACACGTTGGCCGAAGGCGAAGGCCGTCCGCTGCTTCTGCTGCATGGTCTCGGCGAGCAATCTCCGCATTCACGTCCGGCATGGACAAACTCGTGGAATGGGCCAGTGCTCGCACTCGATTTCACGGGCCACGGTGAATCTGAAGTTCCCGTGAGCGGCGGTTATACGCCTGAAGGTTTGATGTCCGACGTCGACGCAGTGTTGGCAGATCGAGGTCCGGTCACAATCGTTGGCCGTGGATTTGGAGCGTGGGTCGGTCTTTTGATCGCCGGAGCGCGCACATCGCTTGTTCACGGTGTGGTGTTGTTTGACGGTTCTGGTGCGCAGGGCGGAGGTCCACAACCGCCAACGCCCTATGTGAACGTGTTGCCTGCTTCTGGCTCAGTTACTCCTGACCCGTACGCGCTTCTTGAACTCAGTCGCGATCCGCGACCTCCCGACTACGCGCTCGATTACGTCCGGTTCGTGCTTGAGGATTCGGAAATTGAAAACCCCATCGTTGTGAGCGCGCGCATCCGACCAGATTGGTTGGCAGCAGTTGCCGCTGACATTGGCGTCATCGAACTTCCGTTGGAACAGGCGATTGAATCGTTCGCCTGAAGTTTGACGTCTAAACGTCGCGTGCTCCGACGTAGACAGCAAGTTGATGCAACGCCTCAAGGGCTTCATTGGTGATAGCGGCGCTATCTAGTGCAGCGATTGCTTGTCCTGTTAATTGCGTGATGCTTGCTTCAACTTCAGACAAAGCGTTGGTCTCGGTGAAGACCGTTTGAATGGCGCGGATCTCGTCAAGGGCGAGATCGATAGAACCGACTCGACCGAGAACTTCTCGCTGCGCGCCGGTTGCGCGTTCAAGTGCAATCGCCAACATCGGCGTTGGCTTTCCTTCGCGGAGGTCATCGCCGACGGGCTTTCCGGTTCGAGCGCTGTCGCCGAACGTGCCGAGGATGTCATCTCGCAGCTGGAAGGCTTCGCCTAATGGCTCGCCGTATCGAGAGAGTGGAGCCTCGAGTGCTTCGAGCCGACCGGCAAGCGCCGCGCCAACATGCAGCGGACGCTCAATGGTGTACTTGCCTGACTTGTAGCGAACGATGCGTCGAGCCGTGGCGAGATCAACTTCACCACGCGCGGCTCCGAGTACGTCAAGGAATTGGCCGATATTCAATTCGATCTTGAGCTCATTCCAAATATCGAATGCAGCGCGTGGCGCGGTCGACATCAGTCGATCGGCGTAAACCTCGGCGAGGTCTCCAATCAGGATGGCGACGCCCTCTCCGAAACGCCGAGACTCGCCGTTCCAATTGCTGGAGTGATGGTCGGCCTCGAAATTGAGGTGCACTGTGGGCTCGCCGCGACGCGTTGAAGATCCGTCCATAACGTCGTCGTGGACGAGTGCGAACGCGTGCAGGAGTTCGAATGCAGCGCCCGCGTCGATGATTGCGGGATCGTTCGCATCGCCGCCTGCGCCGACGTAGGCCCAGTGACAGAACGCGGGACGTAGACGCTTTCCGCCGTCTACGACGAACCGGGTCAGGATTCCGAGGGGTGCCTCAAGATCTGAATCGATCGCAACCCATCGGGCGCGTTCGGATTCAAGAATCGATCGGAGGCGCGCTTCGACAGGTGCGGCGACCGCGGCAAGGGCCGCTGGTATTGCAACCGGACCGGTGGGAGTCACTCGTCCTCTTCGTCGTCACTATCGAGTGCATCGAGATCAGCGACGATTCGAGTGACTTCGATCTGCGCGTTTTCCAGTCGTCCACGGCACAACTCAATGAGGTCAGCGGCGCGGCGAACCTGTTCGGCCAAGCGGTCGACGTCGACATCGTCGGCTTCGAGTTCGCTGAGGATTTCCTCGAGTTCGGTGACCGCGTCTGCGTAACCGAGGGAATCAGAGGTGCTCTTCTTGGTTGCCATGGTGTCTCTCAATCGATTTCTGTCGCTGTGCTGGTGATGGTGCCATCGGCCACGGTCGTCACAAGTGTGTCCCCGGGCGAAACTTCGGAGGCTCGTCGCACGACGGTACCGCTCGCAGTGCGGGTAATAGACCAGCCGCGAGCCAAGGTGCGAACGGGATCGACAGCGCTGAGTCGCGCTGCGAAAAGGTCAAGGGTTTGTTTCTCGGATTTCGTTGTTGTGTCGATCGTTCGGGTGAGCCTGGCGGTGGTTGTGCTCAGGCGGTGACGTTCGACGGTGAGGCGTGTACGAGCACCAATAGCGGCGTGTCGGGCGTACCGTGCCAAACGGTCACGTTCGGCGTCGATTGTTGTTGTCGCAATTTCAGCTATGTCACTCCACGCAACTTCGCTTCGGTTCACAACGTCCATCGCAATGTCGATGAGTGCTTCTGCACAAGCGGTGGGAGTTTTGTTTGCTGCGTAGGCCACGACATCAGCCACGCTTGTGTCGATTTCATGGCCGATACCGGTGACGACTGGAAGCGAAGATGTAGCGATCGTCCGGGCTACGAGTTCATGGTCAAAGACTGCAAGATCGAGGCGTGATCCGCCGCCGCGAACCAATGCGATGACATCAACGTTCATTCGTTGTGCGGTCCGAAGTGCTGCGGCAATTGTGCGTTCGGCGCCTGCGCCCTGGACCTTTGAATCGATGAAGGCGACCTGCCACGGAAGACCGCTCTCGACAAGCGAATGCATGAAGTCGGCTTGAGCGGCGCTTTCATCGGCGGTGATCAATGCGATGTGGAGTGGCATCGCGCTCAGCGGCAGCAATCGGTTGCGGTCGATCAGATTCTCTGCACGAAGGAGGGCGAGCACGCGTTCGCGTTCTGATTCGAGCGCTTCGAGCGTGAATGCAGGATCGATGTCCTGCATCGAAAGTTGCAAGCGTCCACCAGCAAGCCACAACTCAAGCGGACCGCGAATGCGAACCTTGACGCCTTCTTCAAGGCGGACGGTTCCAGCCTCTCGCAATTTCTTGTCGACCCGAGTGCGTGTGCGGCTCCAAAGGGCAACCGGAACTTTTGCGGTGACTGCTCCCTTGTCGTCGCGATCGACAAGATCGAAATAGAAATGTCCGCGCGAGTCTCGTGGCCCAGAAATTTCACCATCGACCCACACCGGACCGCCAAGGCGATCCTTGATGGCATCGGCGGTGGCCGTCATGAGTTCAGTCACCGTGTAGTTCGCGCCAGTCATGGCCGGCACCGTAGCGGGCGAAGGCCCGCATGGCGTCGGGCCACGGGAACTTTCCGCACCCGGAAACGCAAGAACTGCCGAGCGTTACTCCTGAACGAGTTCGATCAGGGTGCCGAGAGCGTCCTTTGGATGGATGAACGCAACGGTCGTGCCGCGTGAACCAGGACGAGGTGCATCGTCAAGGACGCGGAAGCCTTGAGCCTTCACTGCTTCGAGTGCTTCGCCGCAGTCAGCAACTCGGTAACCGACGTGATGAATGCCGGGACCACCGCGAGTGTTGAGCCACTTCGCAACGGTGGAGTCGTCACGAGTTGGGGTGAGCAACTGAACGTAACTTTCGGCCACCTTCAAAAGCGCCTCTTCCACGCCATCGCTCTCAACAACTTCGCGATGGTCGACAACGGCGCCGAACGTTTCGCGGTAGTAGTCGATGGCGGCACCAAGATCGGGGACAGCGATCGCAATGTGATCAATTTCAGTAAGCAGTGGCTTTTGGTTTGCAGCAGCTTCGCTCATTTGAACTCCTGATTCTTCTTCGCCGGGACGGCGTGCAGTGATGGCCATTGGATTCGTCCTTCGTTGTGGGCGTTATGCGCCGTGACGACGGAACGCAGTGATGCGGTCTTCGCCGATCTTCGCCCGGAATTCGGGATCGTCGATACCGAGACCTTCAGAAGGCGCAAGGCACAACACGCCGATTTTGCCTTCGTGCAAGTTCTTATGAACTTGGTAGGCGGCTTCACCGGTCTGATCAAGCGGATAAACAGCGGAAAGAATCGGCTGGATCTTTCCTTCGCAGATGAGTTGGTTTGCGGCCCACGCTTCTGCGTAATTCGCGAAATGTGAACTGATGATGTTCTTCAACTTCATCCAGAGATGACGGTTGTCGTATTCGATCATGAAGCCGCTGGTTGCTGCGCAGGTGACGATGGTGCCGCCGCGCGCGGCTACGAAGACCGAAGCACCAAAGGTTTGGCGACCGGGATGTTCGAACACGATGTCGACATCGCGGCCGATCATTGAACGGATGTCCTTGCCCAGACGACGCCATTCAGATTCGTCTTGCGTGTGTTCGTCAGCCCAGAACTTGTAGTTTGCGTCGCGACGGTCGATGACATGCTCAACACCGAGGTCGTTAAGCAGCGCGACTTTTTCGGGCGATGACACAACGCCGACAGGGGTACCGCCACCGTTGAGGATGTACTGCACGGCGTAACCGCCGAGGCCGCCCGATGCGCCCCACACAAGCACGGCATCGCCTTGCTTCATTTGTGCGGCGTTCTTACTGACCAGCATTCGGTAGCTCGTTGAGTTGCACAGCGCGTTGACAGATGCTTCTTCCCACGAAAGATGCGCAGGCTTCGGCATGAGTTGGTTTGCCTTGACGACCGAGAGTTCCGCGAGGCCGCCGTAGTTGGTTTCGAATCCCCAAATGCGCTGGTTGTCGCCAAGCATCGAATCGTTGTGGCTTGAAGGGTCTTGGTCGTCGACGTAGTTGCAGTGAACGACGACTTTGTCGCCGACCTTCCACTTGCGCACTGCGCTGCCGATTCGCAACACAACGCCGGATGCGTCGGAGCCAACGGCGTGGAACGGTTGGTCGTGGCGTGCCCCCCAGTAGCTCTCTTTGCCGAGACGCTTAAGGAAGCCGAAGGTCGAGACTGGCTCGAATATTGACGACCACACCGTGTTGAAGTTGATCGAACTGGCCATGACCGCGATGACAACTTCATCAGGGGCGAGTTCGGGCATCGCGATTTCTTGGAGGTGAAGTGCCTGACGGGGGTCTTTGTCTGCGGACTCCATACCGTCGAACATCGTCTGCTCGGACGCAAGCACGACGGTGGCTTTGTAGGACTCGGGAAGGGGGATGGCCGCGAGTTCCTCGCCTGGGGCTCCCTGCAAAATGGCGTCGATGATCTGTTGCATGGGGCGGAACGCTACCGGTCAGGCGGCCGGCACGGCCATGTGATCGACGATCCCAATGCCATGAGGCTCCTTGAGTTACCGACGGGTAGTATTTCTCCACGGGACATCACCGTCCCTCCAGTCGACCACCTGTCTGAGTTGGCGGCTAGGTACTCATCCTCTTGGAGGTTCAGACATGGCTGGATCGGTCATTCTCGCTGGCGCCCGTACTCCTATTGGCAAGCTTTCCGGCTCACTCGCCGGTTTCGAAGCTACCGACCTCGGTGCAATCGCCATTCGTGCCGCGTTGCAGCGCGCTGGGCTCACCCCCGATCAGATCGATTACGTCTTCATGGGCCAGGTGCTCTTGGGTGGCGCCGGTCAGATGACGGCGCGTCAGGCATCGACGAAGGCGGGCATCCCCATGTCGGCTCCGTCGACCACCGTGAACAAGGTGTGTCTCTCGGGTCTTAATGCGATTCACCTCGCCGACCTCTACATTCAGTCCGGCGAAGCCGACATCGTCGTTGCCGGTGGCATGGAGTCCATGACTAACGCCCCGTACCTCATGCCCGGCGCACGCGCTGGTCTTCGCATGGGCGACGGCAAAGTCATCGACTCAATGATGTTCGACGGTTTGTTCTGCGCCATCGATCAGTTGGCTATGGGTGCTGGCACCGAGAAGTACGCGGCCACCGCTGGTATCAGTCGTGAATCTCAGGACGCGCTCGCTGCGCTTTCGCATGCACGCGCCGTCAAGGCACAGGCGGAAGGATTGTTCAACGACGAGATCGTCAACGTCGAGATTCCGCAACGCAAGGGCGACCCCAAGTTGTTCTCTGTCGACGAAGGTGTTCGCGCAGAGTCCACCTATGACTCCTTGAGCGGTCTTCGTCCGGCGTTCGACAAGGCCGGCAACATCACCGCTGGTAACGCATCTCAGATTTCCGATGGCGGCGCGGCTGTCATCGTTGCGTCTGAAGCCGCTGCTGAGCGTCTCGGCATTACGCCGCTCGGTCGCATCATCGGATACGGACAGGTTGCTGGCCCCGATGCATCGCTTCTCGACCAGCCAGCAAACGCGATCAACAATGCCCTCGATCGCGCTGGCATGAAGGTCAGCGATCTTGACCTGTTTGAACTCAACGAAGCATTCGCCGCTGTTGGTGTTGCATCGATGGCCACGCTCGGCATCACCGACGAAATCACCAACGTCAATGGTGGCGCAATCGCTCTTGGTCACCCGATCGGAATGTCAGGCACCCGCGTTGCGCTGCACATCCTGATGGAACTCAAGCGTCGCGGTGGCGGCAAGGGTGCTGCTGCACTTTGTGGTGGTGGCGGTCAGGGCGACGCCATCCTTCTTGAATCGATCTGAGTTAGTCGACGTCACGGCGGCCCTCGAGGGCGCGGCCGAGCGTGAGCTCGTCTGCGTACTCGAGGTCGCCACCGACAGGAAGTCCGCTGGCAATTCGCGTCACGCGAATGCCGAGTGGTTTCAGTAAGCGACCTAAGTACATCGCCGTGGCTTCGCCCTCGATGTTCGGGTTGGTGCAGAGGATGACTTCTTCGATGCCTTCGGGTTCGATGCGAGCGAGAAGTTCTTTCACGCGCAGCTGATCGGGGCCGATGCCTTCGATGGGGCTGATCGCACCTTGCAGCACGTGATAGCGACCGCGGTATTCGCCGGTCTTTTCAACGGCCACGATGTCGCGAGGTTCTTCAACGACACACACAACACTTGCTTCGCGACGAGTGTCGCTGCAGATTCCGCACGAGTCACCCTCGGACACGTTGAAACAAATCGTGCAGAAACTGACGCGCTCTTTTACGACAGCAATTGCTGTTGCGATTCTGAGGGCATCTTCTGTCGGAAGTTTCAGAAGATGAAACGCGATGCGTTGCGCCGATTTCGGGCCAACACCAGGAAGTCGGCCAAGTTCATCGATGAGGTCCTGTACGGGACCGGCGTAGACGCTCACGCGTTCTCGCCGGAATTCGGCGAGTCGATGTCGATGATGTCGTCGGCCGCACCAAAGAGCCCGAGTGATTCGAGATCGGCCAAGCCGCCGAGATCGCCGAGATCAGGCATGCCTGCGTTTTGGAATGGACCGAGTACTTCTTGTTGCATGGCATCGATTTGTGCGAGCGCATCATGAAACGCAGCGAGCACGAGATCTTCGAGCATTGAAACATCGGCAGGGTCGACCGCTTCGGGTGAGATCGAAACGTTAAGCACCTGGAGACCGCCGGTAATGCGAATGGCCACGGCGTTACCGCCGGCTTGACCAACGAATTCGCGCATCGCCGCATCGGCGCGGGCTTGTTCGAACTGCTGCTGCATGGCCATTGCTTGGCTCAGCATCGAACCGAGATCGAATTGATCTGACATGTGGGCTCCCGGAGGGGCGAAGGGGTAGGGGGTTTACTCTTCGTCGACGAGTGATGCGCCAGGGAACACTGCGGCGATTCGGTCGACGCCGGCAGTTGCTGTTCCTCGGGCATTGGTGAGGTCATCGAGGTCGATGGATTCGTCGACTGGGTTTTCGTCGGCGGCTGCTCGGCGCGATGCGGCAACCGCGCGCGGTGCGGAAGGATCGGGAGCCGAACCGTCGACAACGAGTCGGATGGCCACTGCTGCGCCGAAGTGCGCAGAGAGCACTGACTCGACCTCGGGCCGGAGTTCTTCGCAACGAGTTGCATGCGGTTCGTTTGGAAGTCCGAACACTGCGACTCCGTCGACAACCTCGACCCAGTGTCCGCCAGAAAAGCGTGCCCGAGACCTTTGGGGCAGTGCGGGAAGGAGAGTGTCGCTCCAGATGCGGGTGAGGTCGACGAGTGCCGGCATGGCGCCACCGGTTGGTGCGGCCGGAGTGGGCTCTGGCGCGCTGGGGGCTGCCTCGGTGACCGGTTCGGGCGCAGCGTGCGGCGCGGGCGCGGGCGCAACTTCGGCTACTGGTCCTGGTTCCGCGGTAGGTGCGGGCGCTGCAACAACCGCAGGCGCCTTTTGTGCCGGAGCAGTACCGGGACGAGCAGGCCGTGCGGGACGGCCGGCAGCGGCGCGCTCGGCTGGGCGCCCCGGCCGTGCGGCTTCTTCAGCGCCTGAGCGACGAGCCAATTCCTGGCGAGCAACATCGGCGGGACGACTGCCGGCCGCGGGCATGCGACTGGTGTCGGCCTGTTCGTCGTC
>CANGMY010000053.1 GCA_947455015.1 Microthrixaceae bacterium
GAAGGCCACCTTCACGATCCACATCGCGGAATCACCCATGTCCATCTTGATGTTCTCGGACAGGTATGGAAGCCGCTGGATCTTGACGAGAACGCCGATGCCCGTGTTGTCCTCAGCGATCTTTACGTGCACATGCTCGATATCGGAGCACCAGCGCTTTCACAAGCATTCCGAACGCTGGCCAATTCTGACAATCTCCCCGCCGTCTTTCATTGCGCAGCCGGCAAGGACCGCACGGGCGTACTCGCCGCGATGGTCCTATCAACGATCGGCGTCGCCGACCACGTCATCGTTGCCGATTACGCGATTTCGGGGACCAACATGAACGAGCTCATCGAACGGTTGAAGCGCGACCGGCCCGAAGCACTCACCGCGATGAATGACCAGCCATCGGCCTATCTCGCAGCACCGCCCGAGGCGATGGCTCGACTGCTTGCACACGTGAACGCCGAATACGGATCGATGACCGGTTACGTCAACAGCATCGGCATCGACACCGACGTCATTGATGCGCTTGCTGAAAGTCTTCTTGACTGACGAACCCTGCGCCGTCTTCGTTAGCGCCTCTTACGGCTGACGACCAGAACAGCAATTAGGGCCGCAACTGCCGCCACGATTGCGATCGCCATTTTGGATCGACCATTGTCCGCTTGCACAACTGGCACCTTGCTCCAGTCGGCAACATCTGACGGCGCGCGCGGTGCTGTGTCGATGAAGATTTCTTCGCCGGCAGCATCGACGATGACTTCGTCGAGTTCGGCGCGCACCTCGACAAGTGCATCACGAGTCGAGACGATGATGTCGTCACCTGCCGGCGTAATGGAGATATCGGCGTCGGCAGTGTGAACGATTGTCTCGCCACCCGTAGTGACCTCGATGTCGATGCCTTCGGGGAGAATCGTTACCTCGGACATCGCGTCGAGGAACGCATCGACTGGCGCTGGTCGGTCAGCGGCTGGAGCCGGACGATTGCGAGTCTTCTGCGGGTCATACGCCATTGGTGCCTCCGGAAGTTTCGATGGGTGCGGAATCCGCAGCAGCGGAAACCGGCACACCAGACCGTGCCATCTCTGGGACCACCGCATCAAGCAGCGTGTCGAATTCCTGCGCGGCATCGCTTGCACCCTGGCGAGTACCGAGCCCGTGGATGGGCAGCGACTGCGCCGAAGCCTCGGCCACAGCGGCTCGCATGTGAACCGGAGCGAAGACCTGATCGCCGTATTGCTCAAGCAACATCGTGTGCCAGTAATGGGCATCGCGGGTGCGGCCAAGACGGTTGACAGCAACGCCCGCGACTTCGGGACGGCCACCTCGACGTGCGGCAATGCGCGAGATGGTCAACTGCACGTTGGCGACACCGTCGGATGCCCACGCGCCTGGTTCGGTCACGATGAGTGCTCTGTCCGCAGCGAAAAGTCCGTTAATGGTGAGAAGCCCGAGCGAAGGCGGGCAGTCGATCACCACGAGGTCGTAGTCGTTGCCTTCAAGCGCGAGCTGCAAACGATCTTGTGCGCCCACCGGATCGTTTGCGAGTTGCGGCTCACGAGAGGAGAGCGCAGGCGTACTGGCCAGCACATCGGGTGCGCGGCCACCTTCGAGGACCCATGCGGTAGGTACCGCAAGCGAACCGGCAGAACCCGGGCGATCGGCCTCGAGAGCGATATCGACGGTGGTGGCTGCGTCCCAGATCCCGAGCCCCGCAGTGGCATTGGCCTGGGGGTCGAGGTCGACCACAAGAACTTTTTTGCCCCGGTTGGCAGCAGCAGAAGCAAGGCCCAAGGTGACCGTGGTCTTGCCCACTCCACCCTTTTGGTTCACAACGGCGACGATCGGCATGGCCCAACGCTACGCGGCGAGGATCCCGTTTCCAGCGATACCGGCGGCAAAAAGGCTGGTTGCGACGGAATAACAACGGTCGATTCGGTGCTGAGAGGGTGCATGACCATCACCGAAGGCCAAACCGTCCCCGAGTTCGCACTCCCCGACCAGGACGGCACCACCGTCACCTCGGCACAACTTCGCGGGGGTTGGGCAGTCGTGTACTTCTATCCAAAGGACGACACACCGGGTTGTACGGCTGAGTCGTGTTCGTTCCGCGACAATTTTGAAGCGTTCACCGATGCGGGCGCGAAGGTGATCGGCATCAGTTCCGATTCTGTTGAATCACATAAAGCATTTGCGCAAAAACACAACCTGCCGTTCACGCTGTTAGCCGATACCGACAGCACCGTGCGCAAGCAGTTCGGCGTGGGAAAGACGCTTGGCCTGTTGCCTGGACGCGTTACCTACGTCATCGACCCTGACGGGATCGTGCGCAAGGTGTTCTCCTCACAATTCAAGCCAAAGAAGCACATCGACGAAGCGCTTGCGGTAATCGGAAAGTCGTAAGTCGAGAAGTTTCAGCGTTCAAAAGTCGACGGCGTTGAATACCGCGTCGGATCAACTACGCCAGCATCAGCAAAGCCCCGAGCACGCAGCAAGCACGCGTCACAGTGACCACATGCTCCACCATCGGAGCCGGGGTCGTAACAGGACATCGTGGTGCCGTAGTCGACGCCCAATTCGAGACCCCGCTGGATGATCTGAGCTTTGGTCAGATCAATCAGCGGAGTACGGATTCGAAGTCTCCCTCCCTCAACCCCTTCTCGGGTGGCGAGGTTGGCCATCTCTTCGAACGCCGAGATGAACTCAGGGCGGCAATCGGGATAACCCGAGTAATCAACCGCGTTCACCCCGATGAACACATCGTGCGCGCCGCGTGTTTCGGCAACCGCAATCGCAAAACTGAGGAAAATCGTATTGCGGGCGGGCACGTAGGTGACTGGAACTGAATCGGCCGTGAGGTCCTCGACCGATTCGTGTTTCGGCACCTCGATCGAAGAATCGACAAGCGCTGACCCACCGAAGGCGGCGAGATCGATATCGGCAATGAGATGTTCAGCCCCTGCAGCACGCGCCGCACCAGCAGCGCACGCGAGTTCATCGGTATGTCGCTGTCCGTAGCGAAAGCTCAACGCGATCGGAGTAAAGCCTTCGTCTTTTGCAATCGCCAAGCAGGTTGTTGAATCAAGCCCGCCCGACAGCAACACGATGGCAAGCGGTTGACTCACAGGACGCCATCCCAAACGCAGCGTTCTGCCACCATTGGGTCGGAGAGCACTTCGCGTTCAACATCGAATCGCTGTGTCGGTCGTATCTCGGGATTCCACGCCGGCCAACCGGGATCACCATCGCGAACGAACGAGAGCCACGCGTCCTGCATCGCAACCGATAGCTCTCGGAGATCATCACCCACAGGGCCCCCGAGGAACAGTTCCGCTCCTTGATTGCCAAGCACACCGAAGACAAACGGGATTTCCAACGCGTGACAGGACTTCACGACCCCCCCAAACGCCGGAGTAGCCCACGTGAAGAGGTACTGCCATGTCGACGTCGACGCGTTTGCTCGCGCTTCGACAAGGCGAATCGCAGGGATTCGGAAGGTTGCATCGGTAAGGACTGCGTTCCAAAGATCATCCGGTGACGCATCGGGCCGATCTGCTGCATAGGCATCTCGCACTGGATGTCCAGAACCAAAGATGCGTTCCAACCGTTGAAGCAATTTCGGGTCGTCAAGACCGCCAGGACTCATGAGCGCAAAGAGATTCCACTCGTCAAGATTTGTTCCCGTCATGAATGGAACATCCGCGGCATCGCCACTGGCAATAGCTACAAGCGGATTCATGGGCAGATACTCGCCATCGACAACGGGCTGAAAGGCCATCGCCAATGCAATTCCGGTTGGTCCGCCAAGACCTGACGGATCGTCGTACAGCTTTGCTTCAACCTTTGTTGCTGCAATTGCGATGTCATCAGCGGACGCGCGTAGCAAGCCATCAAGATCAGAAACGCCGAGTTTCTCCATGAACTGTTCGGTCATGGCTCCGCCCATCGCCGGCGTAAACGTGTTGTGCGCGGCACCGCTTTGCGCAATTGCTTTGTGAAACAACCCGCGAGCTGCGGGAACGGCAAGGAGCGTCGAGATGCTCATCGCTCCAGCGGACTCTCCGAAAATCGTCACGTTGTTGGGATCGCCACCAAACGTCGCGATGTTGTCGCGCACCCACGCAAGCGCAGCGGCCTGATCAAGCAAGCCGTTGACGCCACTTGAGCGATACCGATCGTCAAGATCGCCAAGCCAGAGAAACCCAAGTGCCCCGAGCCGATAGTTCAACGTGACAACAACGACATCGCCTCGCGTCGCCAAGGTTGTTCCGTCATACCAAGGCGTGGACGAGGAACCATTAATAAAACCGCCACCGTGAATCCACACCATCACCGGCCGCGCAGCGTCATCGCACGAGGGTGTGTACACGTTGAGAAACAAGCAGTCTTCGCTCGAGGAATCAACGGCGTCGCCAAGGAACGCAGTAATCCCACCCGATTCCTGGACCGACATCGCGCCGAACTTGGTCGCGTCCCGAACGCCATCCCACGACTCAGGAGTTGCGGGAGCAAGAAAGCGGCGCTCGCCCACGGGCGGCGCAGCGTAGGGAATTCCCCTGAACTGAACGATGCCGTTCTGGTCAAGACCCTGAAGCACACCTTGGGCGATCGTGACTGTCGTGGAACTCATGGGTACTCCCCCAGCCGAGTGAACGGCGTAACGCTATCGGCAGCGCGAGTTCCGCGGTCCTCGTCCGGTGAGGGAAACGCGGGAGCTGACCCCTAACGTTGGACCTTGTGACGCCGCTACGCCGAGCCCTTCGATTTCTTCTACCCCTAAGCCTTCTCACCGCTTTTGTCGTGGTCCTGAGAAGCGGACGAAATTCACGCGATTCCAGCGGTCCTGTGCAGAACGGCCGCCGAAGCGCACGCAATTTCCGCCTTGCATTGCTCGGAGCAAAGACCGGCGGTGCCTATGCCCGACATCGCGCCCGGCGAGTCTTTGCAGACGCTGGCAAACGTCGTGAACTTGATCTGGCGTTTGAAATGCAGACCACACAGCAGGTCACCGAAGCACTTGGTCAGATGAAGGGTGCCCTCATGAAGGTTGGCCAGATGGCCAGCTACATCGACCAAGGCCTTCCCGAACATGTTCGCGGAGCGCTTGCCGACCTCCAACAGAACGCACCTCCGATGAGCGCGGAACTCGCGGCCGAGGTGATCCGTGAAGAATTCGGAAAACATCCGAATGATCTTTTCGAAACTTGGGATCCGACGCCGATTGCATCCGCATCAATCGGCCAAGTACACCGTGCACTTACCCGTGACGGCAGAGCAGTCGCAGTCAAGGTGCAGTATCCCGGCGTCGCAGAAGCAGTTGCATCCGATCTCAACAATGCTGGATTCATCTTCGCTGGCCTCGGCGTGTTGTTCCCCGGACTCGACCACAAAGCACTCGTCGCTGAACTGCGCGAGCGCGTCGTCGAGGAACTCGACTACGAAATTGAAGCGGCCAATCAACGCGCGTTTGCCCGCTATTACGAAGGTCATCCGACCATCCATATTCCCCACGTTCTTGACGAGTTCTCGAGTCGCCGTGTTCTCACGACAGAACTCTCTGACGGAGTCCGGTGGGACGAACTGCTGACGTGGAGTCAGGAAGAGAAAGATCTCGCCGCTGAGACGCTCTACCGATTTGCCTTTGGCGGCCTGTATCGACTCGCCGCGTTCAACGGCGACCCCCACCCTGGCAACTACCTGTTTCACCCTGGCGGTCGAGTCACGTTCCTCGATTTCGGTCTCGTGAAGTACTTCACCGCAGCGGAACTCGACGAGTTCGGCGAAATGATCCAGCACATGGTGATCGACCATGACGCCGCTGCATTTCGAGCGACCGTCGAACGTCTCGGCCTTCTTCCTGCGGGCCTCGATGTCACCGACGCCGATGTCATCGACTACCTCGGACACTTCTACGAGTTCGTTGCTGTCGAAGGCGACTTCACCATCACGCCCGAGTACGCCTCAGAAACCGTGCGTCGATTCTTCGACACCAGCGGCCCCTATGCCGTCATGCAGAAGGCGGCAAACCTTCCAGGAAGTTTCGTCATCATCCAGCGCATCAGCCTGGGGCTTTACGCAATCCTCGGAGAGCTCCACGCCACGGGCGATTGGCGGAAGATCGCCGAGGAGCTTTGGCCCTTTGTGGACGGTCCTCCGTCGACCCCCATGGCCCACCGGATCGAAGAATGGCGGTGCCTTCGCCACCCCGATGCCAAGGGTGCGATGCTGTCCCGGTGACAAATGCCGACGAAGGGTCCCTCACCAGCGCACACGATCGCTGGGTCGACCGAGACGCCGCCGTTGTATGGCATGGCTTCACCCAAATGTCGACCTACGCGCAGAATCGGCCGATCATCGTCGACTACGCCGAAGGTCGTGAACTCATTGATGTCGACGGCACTCGCTATCTCGATGCGATCTCTTCGCTTTGGGTGACGACGCTCGGACATCGAGTTCCCGAACTTGATGCTGCCGCACGCGAACAACTCGATCGCGTCGCTCACACAACCATGTTGGGCAACGGAAACCGAATCACGATCGAACTCGCAGAAGCGCTTGCGCCTCGAGTGCCCGTAAGCGAACCGCACTTCCTTTTTGCGTCCGATGGTGCGGCTGCAGTTGAACAGGCAATCAAGATCGCTTTTCAGTTCTGGACCAATCAAGGAATCAACGACCGCACTCGCTACCTCACCCTTGGTGGCGCTTATCACGGCGACACCATCGGAGCGATCTCCATTGGTGCTGGCGGATTCGGCACCGACGTCTTCAACCCTCTCCGCTTCGACGTACTGCGCGCTCCCGGTTACGACGATCTAGGTTGGGCCGACACTGCAGTCGCGATGATCAGCGCCCACGCCCACGAACTTGCTGCAGTCGTTATCGAACCACTTGTGCAAGGCGCGGTTGGAATGTGGCTCACCGATCCCGAATCAGTTGAGCGCGTTGGCGATGCATGTCGAGAACACAATGTCCTCCTCATTGCTGATGAGGTTGCCACCGGCTTCGGCCGGACAGGAACACTCTTTGCCGCCGAACAATGTCGCGTTCGTCCCGACATCATGTGTATTGGTAAAGGGCTCACCGGCGGCTACCTCGCCATGGCAGCGACGGTTGCTTCTCGACGCGTCTACGAAGCCTTCCTTGGGCCAGACCTCAGCGAGATGACCCTCTATCACGGGCACTCATTCTCTGGAAACGCACTAGCAGCCGCTGTCGCACTTCGTCACCTTCAATTATTTGAAGAGCTTGACGTGCTTGCCAACGTCCGTGAACGAGCTACCCAGCTTCACGAACGACTCGAAGCGCTCGCCAATGGAAACTCTGCAATCAAAGAGATCCGCCAACGCGGCCTTATGGTGGGTGTGGAACTTGCACCGCCTGAAGACGATCTTCGCTGGGGACGCCGAGTTTGCGCCGCATCTGTGGATCGCGGCGTGCTGTTACGTCCCCTCGGTGACGTCGTCGTCCTCATGCCGATCCTCACAATCACCGCCGATGAAATTGATCGCATCGTCGACGTGTTGGATGCAGCAATCAACGAGGTTTGCGCTCAGTGAGCGATAGCCATTCCGCCGATTGGTCAGAGTGGTTCGATTCACAGGAGACCGAAATTCGAAACAGCGGTCGATGGCGCGCACCGAGGTCCTTCGACGCGCACGGTGCAGTCGGCGAACTCGCCGGCCGCACAGTCGTGTCGTTCGCTTCGAATGATTACCTCGGACTCACGGCCCATCCAACCGTCAAGGCAGCAGCAATCGAGGCAACTCAGCGTTGGGGCGCAGGATCAGGCGCATCGAGACTTGTTGTCGGATCACGACCGATCCACCATGAACTTGAAGATGTAATCGCAAGGTGGCGCGGAACCGACGCCGCCATCCTTTTCCCCACAGGCTTCGCCGCAAACCTTGGCTTGCTCGCGACGCTTGGCGCCCCTGGCGTCGTGATCCATTCCGACGAACTCAATCACGCGTCGATCATCGACGGCTGTCGAATGGCTCGCGCCAACGGCGCTGCAGTGCACCCCTACCGCCACCTCGACCTCAATCAGCTTGCGTCGAACCTTGACGAGCACGCCGGCGCACGTCAGATCGTCGTCACTGACACCGTGTTTTCCATGGACGGCAATGTCGCCCCCATCGACGCTCTTGC
>CANGMY010000054.1 GCA_947455015.1 Microthrixaceae bacterium
CCATCTTTGTGGTGAGGGTCGCGGCCCGGTAGCGTCGTGAACATCCGCCGGTAGCCAAGGGGCACTGGACGGGCAGGAGGCTCCAATGAGCACGCGAATCACCGTTCCATCGGTTCAGGGCCGCAAGGTCCGACGTGGCGACGTTCCTTTGGTGATGGTCACTGCGTACGACGCACCCGGCGCGCGCATGGCCGATGCCGCGGGTATCGACATGATCCTTGTTGGTGATTCGGTTGCAATGGTCGTGCTCGGTTACGAAGACACGCTTCAGGTGACCGTTGCCGACATGGCGCATCACACCGCTGCCGTTGCACGCGCAACTCCTGCCTCACTCATCGTCGCCGATATGCCGTGGCTCAGCTACCACGTGTCGGTCGCCGACACCGTCACCAACGCTGCATCGCTGATTCGTGCGGGCGCGCAAGCCGTAAAACTCGAAGGTGGCCGCAAGCGTCTTCCCATGATCGAAGCACTTGTCGATGCCGAGATTCCGGTGATGGGCCACATTGGTCTGACCCCGCAGTCAGTGAATGCCATGGGTGGTTTCAAGGTGCAGGGCCGTAAGCACGAAGCGGCATTGGCGCTGGTCGAGGACGCAAAAGCCCTTGCGCATGCTGGTTGTTTTGCGATCGTGATCGAGGGCGTTCCCGACGAGGTTGGTCGCATGATCACCGAAGCGATCGACATTCCCACTGTTGGTATCGGCGCAGGCGCCGGTTGCGACGGACAGGTTCTTGTCTTCCACGACGTGCTTGGCATTGAAGAGCGCGTGCTTCCCAAGTTCGTTCGTCGTTACGCCGATCTCGGAACCGAAGGCGTTCGTGCACTCGGCGCCTACGCCGACGATGTGCGTACTGGTCGGTTCCCCTCGGCGGCCGAGAGCTATTCGCTCGAAGCGCGAACCGCAGAGACGCTCGGCTTGTACGGCACGCCAATTTCTCCGGTCTGATACATGACGCGACGCGCAGTTGCCGTCGTCGCGATGCTCGCGAGTTTGCTGGTTCTTGCTGGCTGCGGATCGGGAGTTTCCTCAACGTCGAAATCGCAGCAACAGTCGATCTCGACTGCTGAGGCATCGCTACGCGCGCAGGGATTCAGCAAAGTGACACTTCGCATTCGTCGCGCTGATGGAACGGTTGAAGAGCACTGCGTGTGGTTGGCCGACACGGAGGCGGAACGCAATCGAGGTCTGATGGAGGTCACCGACCCGTCCCTTGGCGGCGGCGAGGCCATGGTCTTCGCATTCGATGCCGACACCTCGGCGGCGTTCTGGATGAAGGACACGCTGCTGCCGCTTTCGATCGCTTGGGTGGATTCGGCGGGAGGGGTCGTAAACACGGCGAACATGGATCCTTGTCCGGCCACCACCAAGAACTGCCCGCAATTCCCACCAGGTCGCCCCTATCGATTGGCCATCGAAATGGCCCAAGGTCGGCTCCAGGACTGGGGAATTGGGCCTGATGCCACGGTCACGCTGGCCGGCGCCTGCTGAACGGGCCGAACCGCTCTTGGGAGTTTGGGGCCCCCTCCTATAGGGTTCCATCTCCAATTGAAGCCCTGCCCTGAGCTTTCGGGGCTCCGGTTCCCGCCCTGCGGCCCGGATCCAGAGGGAGGTGATGCGCTCATGCGAGCGTATGAACTCATGATCATTTTCGACGGTGACGTCGAAGACACTGCAGTCAACGCGATGCTCGCCAACGTCAACAAGCTTGTTGAAGCTGGTGGCGGCGAGGTCAAGAAGACCGATCGTTGGGGTCGTCGGCGTTTCGCTTACGAAATCAACCACAAGTGGGAAGGCATCTACGTCGTGCTTGAGATCTCGACCGAGGGTCGCGATCTTCACGAGGTCGAGCGCGTTCTGCACCTCGCGGACGAGGTTGTTCGCCACAAGGTCATGCGTCTGCCCGAGAAAGAAGCCGTTCGACGCGGTCTACTCGGCGACGCCACCCCGGCTACCGCCGGTTGAGTGGAAGGTCACGACAATGGCAGCAGATAACAACGTTGTACTTGTAGGAAACTGCACCCGCGATCCAGAACTTCGTTTCACCGCAAGCGGTCAAGCAGTCGCAGCCTTCGGGCTCGCTGTGAACCGTCGCTGGCAGAACCGCCAGACCAACGAGTGGGAAGAGCAAGTTTCGTTCTTCGATGTCACCGTCTGGCAACAGATGGCGGAGAACGTTGCGGAAACGATCACCAAGGGCACTCGTGTCGTGGTGAGTGGTCGTTTGCAGCAGAGTTCGTGGCAGACCCAAGACGGCGACAAGCGCACCAAGGTTGAAATTGTCGCTGACGAGGTCGCTCCGAGCCTCCGCTACGCCACCGCACAGGTCGTGCGCAACGAACGCCGTGAAGGCTTCGATGGTGGCGCCAATTCCGGTGGCGGTGGCGCAAGTCGCCCCGCTCCTAATGATCCCCCCGCTGGTTACGACATGGATGAGGAACCGTTCTGATGGCAAAGGCAGCCCCAAAGCGCGGCAAGAACAAAGACAACGCTCGCCGCAGCAAGAAGAAGATCAGCCTGCTTACGCAGGAAAAGGTCGAGTTCGTTGATTACAAGGACATCAACATGCTTCGTCGGTTTATGTCCGACCGAGCAAAGATTCGTGCCCGTCGTGTCAGCGGCAACGACTCACAGCAGCAGAAGGAAATCGCACGAGCGATTAAGAACGCTCGTGAAATGGCACTTCTGCCGTACACCAACCGCGTGACCACCCAGCGTGGCGGCGGTCGTGACCGTGGCGAACGCGGTGACCGTGGCGATCGTGGCGATCGCGGGCTCAAGCTCGAGAACGCCGAGATTCGCGAAACCGTCACTGACGACGCCGTGATCGAGGAGCTCGAGGCAACGTTTATCGACGCCGAAGGCACCGAGATTGATGTCGTCGTGGAAGACGTGGAGGTTTCCGAATGAAGCTCCTCCTCCGTTCCGACGTCAATGGTGTTGGCAAGAAGGGTGATGTGGTTGAGGTGGCCGATGGTTTCGGTCGCAACTACCTCCTTCCCAAGGGTTTCGCAGTTCTGGCGACCCGTGGTGGAGAAGCCCAGGCCGCAGCGATGCGCCGCTCACGCGATCAGCGTGACGCCGCCGATCGTTCGGCAGCATCTGACATCGCCGCCAAGCTCGTGCCTGCGGTCATTGCCGTGAGCGCTCGTGCCAAGGCCGAAGGCGATCTCTTCGGCTCTGTTTCGGTGACTGATGTTGTCGAGGCCGTTGCCGCACAGACCGGCATCGAACTCGATCGCCACTCGATTCACATCGACGAAGCGATCAAGACGGTTGGCACCCACTCGGTGTCAGCACGTCTGCACCCCGAGGTGCAGTTCCAGATCACCGTTGAGGTCTCGCCGGCCTGAGCCGCAGACACCAACGAGTATCGACACTGAGGAGCCGGTTCGCCGGCTCCTCAGTGCGTTTTCCCAGCGTGTGGCGTTGGTCTCAATGACCGAGTCAAGGATTCGTTGTCCACACTGTGAGACCAGTCGTGCTGTCACAGCGAATTTCTAGAGTGATCCCATGGTGCATAAGGGATTCCGAGGGTCCGTTCCTCCACAGATGGCGAACGTTGTCCACAATCCGTCCACAGGGTCGTCCCCCGAAAAAACCGGGGTTGTCCCTCTAGCGATCCCCAGCCAAAGCGGGGGAGGCTTGACCCCTCATGAGTGAGTACGACGAACCCCGATCCGCCAACCGCCCTGCTGGGGCCGGTCGGGTCCCTCCCCACAACCTCCAGGCTGAAGAGTCGCTGCTCGGCGCCATGCTGCTTTCGAAAGAAGCAGTATCGATCGCGTCCGAAACGCTGTCGGCCGACAACTTCTATAAGCCGGCGCACGCGCACATCTTCGATGCCATCACTTCGTTGTCCGCTGCAGGTGAACCGGCCGACCCGGTAACGGTGGCCGAAGAACTCAGTCGAGCCGGATTGCTCGAGGCCATTGGCGGCCCGGCCACGCTCGTCACGCTCCAGGCCGCCACACCTGCGGTGTCGAGTGCCTCGCGCTACGCACGCATTATCGAAGAGCACGCGCTGTTGCGCCGTCTTATTGGTGTGGCGGGCGAAATCGCCGAGATGTCCTACGGCCTTCCCGAAGATGTCACCAAGACAGTCGATCAGGCCGAAACCATGGTGTTCGAAGTCGCGCAGCGTCGCGCCACCGACACGCTTGCGCCGTTGTCCGATCTTCTCGGCACCAACCTCGACCATCTCGAAGATGTCGTCAGTCGTGGCGAATCCATTACCGGTATGCCCACGGGCTTTCTTGATCTCGACGAACTGCTCTCAGGCCTGCAGCCCAACGCGCTCTATGTGCTTGGCGCGCGCCCTTCAATGGGCAAGACTGCGCTCGCGCTTGGCATGGCCTGCAATGCAGCGATCGAATCGCATCGTCCGGTGTTGTTGTTCTCGCTCGAAATGGGCCAGCTCGAACTCACTCAACGCTTGTTGTGTGCCGAGGCGCGCGTTGATTCACGCAAAGTGCGCACGGGCCAACTCACCGAATCCGACTGGGGCAAGATCGCACACGCAACGGGTCGACTTGCCGACGCTCCTATCTGGATCGACGACAACCCCAACGTGACCATCATGGAAATTCGTTCCAAGGCGCGTCGCTTGCGCAGTCGCCTCGGCGATCTTGGTTTGATCGTGGTCGACTATTTGCAGCTCATGAGCGGTCGTTCCAATGCGGAAAATCGCCAGGTGGAAATCTCGGAAATCTCCCGAGGTCTCAAAATCCTTGCTCGTGAACTCGAGTGCCCCGTCGTTGCACTGTCGCAGCTTTCACGACAGCTTGAAATGCGTGCCGATAAGCGCCCGATGCTGGCCGACCTTCGTGAATCAGGCGCAATCGAACAGGACGCCGACGTCGTCATGTTCATTTACCGAGACGATGTCTACAACCTTGATTCACCCGATCGCGGTACTGCCGAGATCCTCATCAGTAAGCACCGAAACGGGCCCACGGGCATGGTCCGCCTTGCCTTCCTGGATCACTACACAAAGTTCGCCAACATGGCGCGAGGTACCTAATCGGCGCACGCAAGAACTTATGCAGCAGTAGGTAGTGGTGCTGCTGAGCTCGCGTCTGAGCCTGGAGTTGTCGTGCCGTCGTCCTCGGGCTCGAACTCCTTCTCTCGGCCTTCCGTTTTGTGCCAGACCAGGTACAAGATCGAACCAATCGCAATTGGCAGAGCGAATGTCACTGCTCGATAGACGATCACTGCCGAGAGTGCGATTGCTGGGTCCACCCCTGCGGCGACGAGCCCAGCGGTGATTGCTCCATCAAGCACACCGACACCACCAGGGGTCGGCACGAACGCTGTTGCAACGCGGGCAAGGAGATAGGCACGAAGCACGTCGGTGCTTGAGACCGCAACCGGTGAAAGATCGTCAATCACCACGACCAAGATGAGTGCTCCAAGAAGTGTGGAGATCGCTCCGGCACCGATGAGTTGCGGCGCTCGTTCACGAACCAAGTCGGTTGCACCGGAACGGAACCGGGTGATTGACGCCCGGAACCTCGCCCGTCGAAATGCTCCTTTGGTCCGGCTTGTTCGGGTGATGAGATTTTCTGCGAAATGCAGAGCGGCTCGACTCAGACGCGTGTCGTTGCTGAGGACGATCCAAATCAGACAAGAGAGAAAGAGCGCAACCGCCGCGCTGCCAAGTTCGATGAAATCGGCGGCGGTCGAGCCTCGCAGAATTATTGAGGTACAGATCACCACAACCAGGCACACCCATCGACCGACTGCGAATGCTTGACCGCTCGCGAACACAGTGAGTGCAGCTTGTTCGGAGCTGTGCCCGAGTTGGCGAGAGATCTTCATCCGTGCCGCTATTCCGACGACCGCTCCCCCGGGAAGGCCGTTGGCCGCAGCGAGGTTGACCTGATCCAGAATGACGCCGTGGCGGAACTGGAGCCGTGAATGTGTGAGTCGGTACACGAGACCGCGAGAGACGACCATGGTGATCCAACACGCAGCGACGAGAGCTAGAGCTGGAAGCGTGAGCGAACTGATTTGCGCAAACGCCGAAGCGATGAGGTCTCGCAGTCGTAGGCCGGCAAATCCAAGTGCGAGAACGATGGCAATTGCACCAATTGGATAGGACCAACGCCGGAATGTCGGGTTCGTCCAGTAGCGGCCGAAGGTGTTTCTCTCCACCGTCTGATGCGATGAACACATCGACGGAGAGACTGCGGCCGGGTTCGGTCTGATGACCGACCTTTTGGTCACGAGCGCGACGGTACAGAAGGCCGATACTCGTGACTAGCGCGAACAGCGTGAGTTCGTCGCGAAATCACGCGGTGCTCACCATGTCGTCACCTGAGCGTCACTAACGGTTGGGTTCTAGGCTGATCCTATGAAACTTGGCGATGAAGTCACCGTGCACATGAATGCCACACCACAACAGGTGTGGGCGCTGGTCAGCGATGTCACACAGATCGGGCGCTACAGCCCCGAAACCTTTGAAGGCGAATGGCTCGACGGCGCTACGGGTCCTGCAGTCGGCGCGCGCTTTCGCGGTCATGTGAAGCGCAATCAAAAGGGACCGACGTATTGGACCAAGTGTTACGTGACTGCATGCGAACCCGGTAAGGAATTCGCATTCGGTGTTGGTGAGCCTGGCAAAGCGGCAATCAATTGGGGCTACCGACTCGCGCCGGGTGCAAACGGCGGTACCGACGCCACGGAATTCTTCGAACTCGCACCAAAACTGCCGATGAAGATCTATTGGGGTCTGATGGGGTGGAGCCGCGGCAAGACCAATCGCAACGGCATGCAGACCACACTTGAACGCATCAAGAAGGTCGCCGAGGCCGACGCAGCTGCAACGAACTGAATTCGTTCAAGCGAGCGCAAGGAGAAGCACATGACTGAACACACCCATGGCAAAGAGGTGCTGCGGCCACTCGCGATGGAGGGCCGAGCACTCCGCCAGATGATCCCTGATGTGTATGCAGGATTTGCTGAACTCAGCAAAGCGGCGATGGCGCCGGGTGCTCTTGAACTGAAGACAAAAGAACTCCTGGCTTTGGCGATGGGTGTCACCCTTCGTTGCGATGGCTGCATTGCGACCCATGCCCGAGGCGCGGCATCTGCTGGAGCCACACGTGAAGAAGTCGCTGAAGCCATCGGCGTCACGTTGTTGATGAACGGTGGGCCCGGAACGGTCTATGGGCCCCGCGCCTATGACGCGTTCTGCGAATACATCGAAGCAATCGAGGCCAAGGACGCTGCGCCTGCTGATTGACGGCGTGTGTCGCAACATTCCGTCACGGTGTCGACATCGTCGCTAGGGTCACGTCATGGCGAGTGACTTTCAAATGAAGGCAATGAACAAGGTGCACAGCGCAACGCTGAAGTTGAGCGGCGGTCGCCTTGGTTGGCATATGTACGGAATGCCGGTTGTGGAGCTCACGACCATTGGTCGTAAGTCAGGACAACCGCGCACCTCGTTGTTGACCTCACCCGTGCAGAACGGTGACGCATTTGTGATCGTTGCATCGCGCGGTGGCGACGACATCAACCCGGCCTGGTTTCTGAATCTCAAAACGAACCCTGAAGTCACGGTGAAGTCCGGTCGTAAACCCGCAGTGAAAATGCGCGCGCGTATTGCGGAAGATTCAGAGCGCGACGAGCTGTGGAAGCGCATCATGGACTACAAGCCTCACTACGGCGGCTATCAGAAAAAGACCGAGCGAGTGATTCCGCTGGTGGTTCTCGAACCGATTCGCTGATTTCACGAAGGTTGCGAAGTTTGAGCTGATTGGGCCGTAAATCGACTCAGCGCGTCGCTTCGATGCGTTGAGGCCCTTGGTATCGCGTGGTTTTGCGGCGAGTTGAGCAAACGGTGCAACACCAAGGTCAAACGAACCCAATTTGAACGAAATGGGGGGTTTGCACGCGTTTGTGGTTAGCGTTCTCTGTACATCGCTGTTCAAACGGAACGCGATGAAATGAAAAGTAGAGAAATGACTACAGGTACCGTGAAGTTTTTCAATGCCGAAAAGGGTTTCGGCTTCATCTCACGTGAGGGTGGCGACGATGTGTTCGTTCACTTCTCCAACATCCAAGCCGAGGGCTA
>CANGMY010000055.1 GCA_947455015.1 Microthrixaceae bacterium
GCAACATCGAGCGAACAAAACCAGACACCGGGGCCTTCGGGGCCGACCACATACGTCCGAACATTGAACTCAAGGAACTGGTGTGTCGTTGGAATCGCAGGAAACCCGCGCAACCGCAGCGCGTCCATCTCGAAACCGACCAGCGACACCCATGCCTGACCTTGGTGCGTATCGACATCAAGACTCGGCGGTAGAAGTGCCTTCACTGCAGCAACTGGCACCGGCCAATGCGCAAAGGTGACGTCACGCCACACCTGCGTCATCACTGGATGAGTAATGACGTGCGGACACAACGGGCTTCGGGGCTTCTCGTTGATCGGTTCGCCGCCTGTTGTCATAAGGGTGACGGTATCGGCATCAGCGAGATTCGCTCCGGCCCGAGACCAAGAACGAGAGCCCATGGGCCTCGCACCGTGTAGAACAACGCGATGGATCACGTCGCAACTCTCCGCTCTGAAGGCACACGACTTTCGGCAGCCGCCCGTGCTGCCGGCCTTGACGCACCCGTCGAGCACTGCCCCGGCTGGACCGTCGGCCGCCTGCTTGGCCACACCGGCAAGGTCCTCCAGCGCACCAACCTCTGCGTCGCCGACGGGATGATGTCCCCACCTGCTGAAGATGCGTTCGTAAGCCTTCCGCGTGACGAGTCCATCTTCGATGCATTCGACGAGATCCTTGAAACCATCTGCGCCACGCTCTCCACATGCGATCCCGATGGCGCTTCGTGGAATTTCAGCGGTGAGAATTTCGTCAACTCGTTTTGGCAACGTCGCATGGCACATGAGGTTGAGATCCATCGGTGGGATGCACAGAACGCTGCCGGCGTCTCGATCGATTCTTTCGACGATAAATCAGCGGTCGATGGCATCGACGAACTCCTCACGGTCTTGATGCCGATCCTCTCGGCAGTAAAGAACCCGAAGCTTTCTTCGAGCTTCCACCTCCACTGCACCGATGCACCCGGTGAATGGCTCACCACGTTCGTGAACGGGCAACCCACCACAATTCGTGAACACGCAAAGGGCGACCTTGCCGTTCGAGGCCCTGCATCTCCGCTTTATGCGTGGTCCTGGAATCGGGTACCGATTACCGCCGAAAGCCTCAACACCGCAGGTGATGCATCGCTTCTTGAAGCATGGGCGAGCGTCGTTCCGTAGACCGCAACTGCGCGTGGGCTAACGGAGGAAGGTCCACCAAATGGTGAAACTCACCGTGATCACGCTGACCGCGAGTCCCCCGATAACAACCGGCCGCGAAACGTTGCCTTCCGAATCGGCCGGCAAACGTTTGCGCACGTTTTCGAGAAGTTTGCGGGCATAGGGAACATCAGAGGCCAACAGCGCAAGACCCGCCGCGATTGTGACCAACCCTGGACCGGGAAGCGGAAGCATCAAGAGACCCGCAACGAGAACAATGCCGCCAAGCGTGACGCGGCCAATCCGAATGAGGATGTGGCGCTTTGCTTCCGACTCGGTCTCTTCGTGACGACCGGTCTCGAACTCCGCTTCGACTGCAGCCTGTTCAAATTTCTCAAAGCGTTCACGAGCGCTTTGATGACTTGATTCGGTCATTGATCAACGCTCACCGGTTCATCAGCACCAGCTCGACGCGCGTTGATCTTCCAGAGTTCAACGACCACAAGGAGCAACAACGGAGGCAGTAGACACAGCCCCCATTGCGTTGGAGTTAATGACGACACGTCAAACAGTTTTTGCAGTGGCTCAATAACCGTCAAGAGAATCTGCATGACGAAGACGAAGACAACCGAGGCCCAAAGCTTCCAGTTTGAAAACGTGTACTTCGAAAACACAGTTGCGGTTTCGGATCGAGCATTAAAGACGTTCACAAGCTGTGCGTAAACGAAAGCGGTAAACGCCATCGTCATTGCCACGATCGGGGCGTCACCTTCCGGGAGGTCTAAGTCGTAGTTCTGGATTGCATACCAGTAGACCGCCAGGACTCCGACCGCCGTAACGACGCCCTGCAACACGACCTGCGTCATTCGTTTGCGGCTCAAGATGGGCGAACCTGCCGGAACCGGATCTCGCTGCATCAGACCTGGTGCTGGTTCGTCCACACCAAGAGTGATTGCCGTTGGTCCATCGGCGATCAGGTTGACCCAGAGCACCTGCAACGGCGTGAACGGTACGTGTTGGCCAAGAATTGATGCGCCGAGGATCGTGGAAATCGCGCCAATCGCGGTTGCAACCTGAAAGCGAACAAATTTCAGGATGTTGTCGTACACCGCGCGCCCGCCCCGCACTGCCTCGACAATGGTGGCGAAGTTGTCATCGGCCAACACCATGTCACCCGCTTCTTTGGTGACTTCCGTTCCGGTGATGCCCATGGCGACGCCAATGTCCGCACGCCGAAGTGCAGCGGCGTCGTTCACACCGTCACCGGTCATAGCGACAATCTCGCCATTCGAACGCAGCGCTTCGACAACACGCACCTTGTGCTCGGGCGAAACGCGCGCACACACGGCAATCGAACCGATTCGTTTGGCGAGTTCTTCATCGGTCATCGCATCGAGATCGTCGCCCGTTACTACCTCGCCTTGAATGCCGAGTTGAGCCGCGATCGCTCCGGCGGTTACCGCGTGGTCGCCGGTGATCATCTTCACGTCGATGCCAGCGCGGTGACACAGAGCGATTGCGTCACGGGCTTCAGTTCGAGCGGGATCAACAATGCCAACGAGGAGTTCCAACCGAAGGTCGGCGACCCATTCCTCGGGACGGGTAATCGCACCATCAGCGCTGATGACCTCGGAAGCAGACAGGCGACGAGTCGCCACGGCCAAGACTCGCATTCCCTGCGAAGCCAAACGATCGTTCTCTGCATGCCGGAAACCGCGGTCGGAATCGCTCAACAGCTGCTCGTTCCCTTGCGGATCAGCAAAGGCCGATGAGAGTCCGAGCACCACATCGGGAGCGCCCTTCACGCAAAGCAACACATCGCTCTGCGGATCTTCGGGATCGAGACGGTGGAACGTCGCCATGAACTTCGTGGCCGAATCGAACGGAACTTCGCCAAGCCGTGGGCGGCGAGCACGCTCCGCAATCGCATCGAGCCCCGACTTTGCTCCCAGAACGACCAGTGCCGCTTCGGTCGGGTCGCCAATGATGCTTGGTCCATTTTCACCTTCGGCCACAAGCACCGCGTCGGAACACAGAACGGCGGGGAGTAGTGCTTCAGACGACACCGCAGCGTCGACCACATGGCCGCCTGCCGACGTGATGGTTCCCGCGGTTCCGTAACCACCACCGCTGACCAACCACACTTCACCGCCACGAATGGCTTCGTGAGCAGTCATCTGGTTGAGCGTGAGGGTTCCGGTCTTGTCCGAACAGATCACCGACGTCGAGCCCAACGTTTCCACTGAGTGCAAGCGCTTCACGATGGCGTTTTCTTTCGCCATCTTTGAGATGCCGATTGCAAGCGTCACCGTTACGACGGCGGGGAGTCCTTCAGGAATCGCTGCAACTGCCAGCGCGACTGCACCGAGAATCGCGGTTGTGAACGATTCACCGACTATGAGCTGTACAACGAATACCACTGTTGCGGCAATGCCCGCGATGATCGCGAGCGTCTTACTAAGCGCGTCGAGTTGCCGTTCAAGCGGCGTCTTCGACGGTTTGGCTGACACCAACATCTCGGCAACCTTGCCCATCTCCGTTGCCATGCCCGTGCTCGTGACAACCACTTCAGCCCGACCGCGACTGACAGTGGTGTTCATGAAGACCATTCCGATGCGATCACCGATCGGACTCTTGGCATCGGTCAGTGCATCGGCGCGCTTTTCGACTGGAACGGATTCACCCGTCAGTGACGATTCATCAACAGAAAGATTTGCTGCCAACAGCAATCGCCCATCGGCGGGAACTCGGTCCCCCGCTTCGAGAAGCACAACATCGCCTGGAACGAGTTGGTCCATTGCGACTTCGTCGGTGATTCCATTCCGACGAACTCGAACACGCGTAACGAGCATTCGTTCAAGCGCTGCCAACGCGTTCGATGCCTTTGCTTCTTGTGCGTAGCCGAGGACGGCATTCACCAAAAGCACGACAAAGATGATGACGAGGTCTTTGATGTCGCCGAGGACACCAGCGAGTAATCCGGCGCCAGCAAGTACATAGACAATGCCGGTGCGGAACTGATCGAGAAACACCCGAAGTTTTGAACGGCGCGGCGGTTCCGCCAATCGGTTCAAACCAATGGTGGACTGTCGATCAGCAACTTCGGTCGAAGAGAGCCCAGCCCCCACGTCGACACCAAGTCGCTCCACGACTTGGGCACCAGAGAATGCGCACCATTCGTTGTTGTGGGTCTGAATCGATTCAGGGTTCATCAAGGGGCTCCGGTCATGTCACATGGACGATTGGGGAACCGCGATTGGTTCACCGACCGGAGGTCTCTCCCGCTTGCCTCAGCCCTGAGGGACTCAGACAAACCAGCGGCACCGGGTGCTCGGGCCGAAGCCGTTGCGCCGTGATGACGACACCGCTGTGATGGGATACTCCCCTCACTGGTTCAACAGTATTGCCGCATTCTGCGGCCCAGCCATAGTCAGGAAGTCCTGACCAACGCTGGCAAGGATCTAGCCGACCAAAACTTTGCGGACGGCGTCTTCACATTCGGCCACAGCCAATACCAGGACCTCGTCACCAGCACCGAGCGTGACATCGCCTCGGGGGAAGATGACTTTCCCTTCGCGCACCACGGCAACGATCGTGGATTCACGAGGAAGTCCAAGGTTGGCGATCGTGACGCCATTGGCTGGCGAGGAATCGGCAAGACGGATCTCGGAAAGACGAGCTGCGTCGTTCTCGAAAGTCATGATGCGAACAAGCGAGCCAACGGTGACCGCTTCTTCGACCAGCGCGGTGAGCATGTGCGGTGTCGACACTGAAACGTCGACGCCCCAGCTTGCGTTGAACATCCACTCGTTCGAGGGGTTGTTCACGCGGGCCACAACACGCGGCACGCTGAATTCCTGCTTGGCGAGAAGCGAGATGACGAGGTTGTCTTCATCGTCACCGGTTACGGCAACAACAACATCGGCACGATCGGGCTCGGCCTTTGCGAATTCTGAAACTTCACAACCATCGACGACCAGCCACTTTACGCCTGCGGGCTCACCATCGGCCTGGGCCTGAGCAACACGAGCGGGATCGACTTCGACGATGAGAACTTCGTGACCTGCCTGCTGGAGTTCGGTGGCGATGTAGGTGCCAACGTTTCCGCCACCTGCAATGACGACGCGCATCAGTGATGACCTCCTGGGGTAGGTGCTGCCGCAAGATGGTGATCGAACTCTCCGATGTGATCTCCATCGATTGCGACCCACACGATGTCGCCTTCTTGGGCGAGCAATGCCGGGCTTACAAGTTGCGCAACACCAAGGCGGGTGAGAGCAACAACTCGTGAACGACCTTCGGCTTCAAGTTCGATGAGCGGACGACCGGCCCACGAAACGGGAACAACACGTTCGACGAGACACACGCGGGCGCTCGGGTCGACCCATTCGACGCCATCAGTGTCGGGCTGAATGCGACGAAGTACTCGTTCGATCGCCCACTGAACAGTGGCGACGGTGGAGATACCAAGTCGTTCGTAGATTGCGGCGCGGCGCTGATCGTAAATACGAGCGACAACACGATCGACGTGGAAGAACTCGCGGGCAGTGCGTGCAATAAGGATGTTGGAGTTGTCGCCATTGGTAACAGCGGCAAGTGCATCAGCTCGCTCGATTCCGGCAGCACGAAGTCGTGTGCGATCGAACCCGACACCAACGATGGTGTCTCCACTGAAGTTTTCGGGCAGACGACGGAACGCCGTTGCCTTTCGGTCGATCACCGAAACGGTGTGACCTTGTTCAACCAATGTGGCGGCGAGTCCAGAACCGACTCGGCCGCATCCAACAACGACGACGTGCACTTCGCACCACCTCCAGGTGTCCCGGTGGACACGGTTATCGATCCTATGACTGCGCGACGTGAACGGAAAGACGAAACGGCCCCTGTTCACATGCGCGTCACATAAGGAAAACGCAAAGATTTCGTGATTGACGTTGACCTCAGTCACATCACCATCTCTGCCGGACCTCCGAAACAGAGAAGTCCTGAGTAGTTTGAGCGACGACCACGGCTTCTCGAGGGAGACCCAATGCCGCTGAAGTCCCCAACCGACGCTCCTCGCTCTGACCTCCTTGTGATGTTCGGCGCCTCTGGCGATCTGGCCAAGAAGAAGCTCTTCCCCGCGATTTACCGACTCGAATGCCGCGGCCACCTTGGCATTCCCGTCATCGGCGTCGCTCTCGATGCCTGGACCGATGACGACCTCCGCAGCCATTGCCGCGAGTCCATCGCTGAAGCAGGCGAGGAATGGGACCAGGCCGCGTTCGATCGCCTTGCCTCGAAGATGTCCTACGTCAGCGGCGACTACTCCGACCCCGCCACATTCACCGAGCTTGCCCGGAAGGCCGGAGGCGCATGCCACCCCATCTTCCACCTCGCCATTCCACCGTCGTTGTTTGCAACGGTGGCGACTGGCATTGCCAACGCCGGAATGGCTGCAGGCGCCCGACTCATCATCGAAAAGCCCTTTGGCCGCGACTACGACTCTGCTGTCGCCCTCAATGCAACATTGCACGAGCACTTCTCTGAATCAGCAATCTTCCGAATCGACCATTTCGTCGGCAAGGAAGCATTGCGGAGTTTGTTGGTTACCCGGTTCGCGAACGCGATTGTTGAGCCATTGTGGAATCGCAACGTGGTCTCGTCAGTCAAGATCACGATGGCTGAGTCGTTTGGTGTCGAAGACCGCGGCTCGTTCTACGACTCCGTTGGTGCAATGCGCGATGTCATGCAGAACCATCTTTTGCAAATGGTTGCGTTGCTCGGCATGGAACAACCGGTCAACGAACATTCAAAAGCACTGCGCGACGAAAAAGGCAAAGTCCTTGAGGCGTGTCGCGTCGTCGACCCAAAGCACTTTGTTCGCGGTCAGTACAACGGTTATCTCGATGTACCTGGCGTAAAGCCAAACTCCGATACCGAGACCTACGCCGCGTTCCGCCTCGACATCGACTCACCGCGTTGGAGCGGAGTCCCGTTTTACTTACGAGCCGGTAAAGCGCTCGCTGAAACCGTCACCGAGATGACGATCGAATTCAAGAGCCCACCGCGTCCACTTTGGATTGACCATCACGATCACGTTCCGAATAATTCGATTCGCATCGAAGCAAAGCCGGAAAACTTTGCAGCCATTACGTGGCTTCACAAAGAACCCGGCGAGACGATGATGCCTGAAGCGATCACCCTCGCTCCGCCTCCCGACGAGCGTCGCGATACTGGCCCCGAGCCCTACGAACTTCTCATTGAAGAAGCCATGAAGGGCGACCCCACGCTATTCGCACGCGAAGACTCTGTTCTTGAATCGTGGCGCATCGTTGAACGAATCCTCACCGACTACCCACCGGTTGAACGCTACGAACAAGGCTCATGGGGACCTAGCTCTGCATCGAAACTTGTACGCAGCCACGGTGGCTGGCCGAGCGAACCTCCGATCAACTCACACTCGTGAGCACCGTCGCGGAACACCCGCTTCTCTATGTCGTTCGCCATGGCGCAACGGAATGGAGCACAAGCGGTCAACACACTGGGCGGACCGACATTCCTCTCCTTCCCGAAGGTGAAGAACAGGCGCGCGCGGCTGGCACGCTTCTCAAAGGCATCGACTTTTCGCTTGTCCTTTGCAGCCCTATGCACCGCGCGCAACGAACCTGCGAACTTGCCGGCCTTCGCAATCAGGCCGTCATCGATGATGACCTTCACGAATGGGACTACGGCGACTACGAAGGCGTCACCACCCCAACGATCCGCGAATCGGTTCCCGGCTGGACGGTCTGGAATGGGACCTGCCCCAATGGCGAGACCATCGCACAGGTCGCAGCGCGCGCCGATCGGGTCATCGAACGAGTACGTGCCGA
>CANGMY010000056.1 GCA_947455015.1 Microthrixaceae bacterium
AATTCACAATCACTGCAGTGCACACGCCCGGCCACGCAGGTAACCACCTGTGCTTCTTCCTCGAAGACGAGCGCATGTTGTTCTCGGGCGATCACATCATGCAGGGTTCAACTGTTGTGATCACACCGCCCGATGGTGACATGGGGGCCTATCTCGAGTCGCTCGCAAAAGTGCGCGCTCTGAAGTTGCAGGCGATCGCTCCTGCTCACGGATACGTCATCACTGACCCCAACGCGGTCATTGACTGGTACACCTCGCATCGCCTTGAACGTGAAGCGCAACTTCATGGCTTGTTGCTGGAGATGGGGAGCGCCCGCATCTCGCAACTCGTCGAAGCGGCCTATGTGCCACTCGATCCGATACTCATCCCGATGGCCAAGCGTTCGGTGCATTCGCACCTGCGCAAACTCGCTGATGAAGGAAAAGTCGAAGGCAACGGTGCGCGCGGTGTGTGGTCAGTGATCTGACGTCATTGGTCTGACCGCTGTTGACGAGATCAGTCCGGCGGATGATCGGGGAAGCGATCGTATCGCCACAACACCGGGAACAAAACGATCCAGCCGATCACAACGCCGATCGTGGCGACACCACCGAGTACCACTGCGCGACCAGTGCCGAGCAACTGGCCGGCGACTCCTGACTCGAATGCACCCAGTTCATTCGATGCGCCAATGAACACGCCTTCGACGGCCATGACTCGACCGCGTGCGGACGAAGGCGTCACAAGCGGAACCAGTGTGCTTCGTATGAACACGCTCACTGAATCGGCGGCGCTCAACAACATCACGCTGAGGAATGCGATCGCGAAGCTGTGCGTCATGCCGAGAGTGATCGTGAACAAACCAAAGAATCCGACGGCAATGAACATGATTGGGCCAGTGCGTCGCTGAATCGGTTTGATGCTGAGCAAGATCGTGACGACTGCAGCGCCAATGCCACCAGCAGCACGGAGCCAACCGAGGCCGACCGCGTTGACATGCAAACGTGTTTCGGCGATTGCTGGTAGCAGCGCAACCGCCCCACCGAACAACACGGCAAAGAGATCAAGTGAGATCGCACCAAGTAGTGCAGGGTTGCGGCGGATAACCCGGAACCCTTCAAACGCTTCATGGAAGGTGCGCTTCTTTTTGGTGTCTGCATCTGACGATGCTGTCGGTGCAAGAGATTCGTGGGCGATGTGGTCGGCGTTCTTTTCGCCGAGGACATCGAGCATTTCGGCGGGGCGCATTTCATCGCCGAGTTCGATGACTGACGCGTCTTGTTCGCCGGCGAGCGAGGTTCCTGGGGCAATGCGATCAGGTCGGGGTCGAGCGAACTGGATGAGGACGGCACCAGCCGCGGTCAGGATCATGCAGGCGATGAATGGCCACGAGGGCGAGACAACAAAGAGAAAGCCTGCGAGCACAGGACCGATGATCGCACTCGCCTGCCAGCAGGCCACGTGGAAGGCGATGAGTCGAGGAAGGCCGCCGTCGGGAGCAATATCGGCGGGCATGGAGCGTGTGGCGGGGCTTACGAACGCTCGTCCGACACCAAACGCAATCACGATGAGGAAAATTGGGAGCGTTGCAGTGGGCTTTGTCGCGACGTACCACGCAAGCATTCCTGTTGTGATGACTTCGACTGTCAGACCGATCGATGCAATGTGGCGACGGTCGTATCGGTCGGCAAACGTTCCAGTCACCGTCATGAGCAAGAACGCCGGTGCAAATTCGGCAAGGCCGAGAAGTCCGAGATCGAGATCGCGCCCGGTCATGTCGTAAAGCTGTTTACCGAGCGCAGTGATTTGGATCATTGCGGCGATGGTGGAAGCGACCGACGCCAACAAGAACGGTGTGACCGAACGAGTGCGCAGAAGTTGTTTGGCCGAAATGGTTGCTGCCATGAACGTCAGTTTTCGACGCGGTAGTCGAAACCTTCTTCGGCAGCGCGACGTTCGGCCTTGCCCGCAAGGCGCAGGTTTTCGAGGTGGGCGTAGGTCTCGCTATCGGCCATAGGGCCACGACTGCGAGGTGAGAACAAATACTCGGACCACTTCGTGATGGGTGCCCAGCCTGCTTCAGGAGCAGCGTCGACCAGAAGTTGAAGTCGCGTGGCGTGGTGGTCCTTGATGGCCTCGCAGCGACCTGGAAGATCGCCGAACGGATGACCGTGTGCCGGAAGCACGGTGGTGATTCCTTCGAGGCCAGCAACTTTGTCCAGGTTCTGCAGATAATTGGACAGCGGATCGCCACCCATGAACCCAGCAATATGCGGAGTGATCGTCGGCAGAACGTGATCGCCCGAGAGTAAGACGCCATCTTCGGGATTCCACATGCACAAATGGTCGTGGGTGTGGCCTGGAGTAAAAACGGCAACCCAGTCGCGATCGCCCATACGAACTCGTTGGGAATCGTCAACCACGATGGTCGGGCGCGGCGCCTTCATCCAAGAAACTTCTTCAATGCGGCCATCGGCAATCGCGGCCCGAATGCGATCGCGGAACGCCTTGAAGCCCGGGAACGCTTCTTCCATATCGGCTTCGTCGGTGTTTCCGATTGCGTCGAGGATCGTTCCTGCTTCTGCTGCGTCGGCAGGATCAAGTGGTTCAAGAGGTGTGTCGTCGAGATCAAGAAGATCGGTCCACTTGCGGAACATGGTCGAGGTCAGAACATCGGAGTGGCTGGCTTCGACGAGCCGATGAGCGCCACCGAAATGGTCGGGATGCGAATGCGTGATGTAGACGGTGTGCACTCGCGATAACGGAATGTTCGCGTCGCGCATTCGGTCTTGAAGCGCCGCCCACGATTCATCGCTGGGAAGACCAGGATCGACGAGCGTGAATCCGCGCGAGTCCTCGATGGCGTAGGTATTGACATGACCGAGGCCGGTGAAGTCGGTTGGAAGCTGAAGGCGAAGAATGCCTCGCGCAACTTCGGTGATCTCGGTGGACGCGTCTTCTTGTTCTTGTCGAGGCACGCGCGGCGCTTCAGCGCTGTGTGCGTGCTTGCTGTGATCGTGTGCGTCCCCCATGACGATCCGACACTACCGCCCGAGAGCGGCGTGGAACTCAGGCGCTGGGTTCGGGTGCAGTGTCTGCACCCTCGAGCAGGCAGAAGGTGTCTCGGTAATAGCGGAGTTCGAAAACGCTCTCACGGATGTCATCGAGGGCGCGATGACCCTCGGCTTTACGAGGTGCACCCTTAAGAAGGGTGGGGTTCCAGCGCTTGATGAGTTCTTTGAGGGTTGAGACATCGACGGAGCGGTAATGAAGAAAGTTTTCGATCTCGGGCATATAGGTGGCCAGAAAACGGCGGTCGGTGCCGATGGAGTTGCCACACAAGGGGACGGTCCGGGGCTCGGCGATGTGCTCGCGCAGGAAGGCCATTGTGGCGTCGTTGGCCTCTTGAAGGCTGATGGTCGAGGCTTCGATCTCGGGAAGCAACCCGCTGCGGGTGTGCATGTTTACGACGACTTCGTCCATAAACGCCAAGGCTTCAGGCGGCTGGTAGACGACCAGGTCGGGGCCTTCGGCAATGATTTCGAGGTTGTCGTCGGTGAGAAGTGTGGCGATCTCGACGATCACGTTTTTGGCGGTGTCGAGGCCTGTCATTTCGAGATCGATCCAAGCGAGCATGACCGGATCCTACGCACCGTCCTACGATCGGCTGGTGCTTGAAGTTCCCGTGATGCGTCTTGACCCTGATCTTGAACTGCCGGCCTATGCCCGAGTTGGCGATGCGGGGCTTGATCTTCTTGCGCGTGAATCCGTTGTTCTTCTGCCCGCTGGGGGTCGAGCACTCGTGCCAACGGGCCTCGCGGTGGCGATTCCCGATGGTCATGCCGGGTTTGTACAGCCTCGGAGCGGTCTTGCCCTGAAGCACGGAGTGACCTGTCTCAACACGCCCGGTCTCATCGACAGTGGGTACCGAGGGGAACTCAAGGTGCTGTTGATCAACACTGATCCGGTTGAACCCTTTGAGGTCAAGCGTGGTGAACGCATCGCGCAACTTGTTGTGCAGCGAGTTGAGCATGTTGTGCTTGTGCCCGTCGACGACTTTGATCATCTCGGCGAATCAGAACGCGGCGACGGCGGATTCGGCCACACCGGCAGATAAGTCGCGTTGAACGAGAACCGCCGTTAGGGCAGTGATGTGGCTCGTGATACGACCTGTATCAGTCGGCCGAACGTTGTTGCGGGACTGACCAGTCGGTGAGTCGCCATCCCGCTTCGATGATCGCTGAAGCGATAACGCCGATGCCGATTGCACTGGCAATATCGCGCGCATCGGGAAGCGGAAGCGCGAAGTAGTCGCGGAAGCCTGGGATGACCAGCGCGCCGACGAAGGCGAGAGCCATTCCAATGACCAAGACGTACTTCCACCACAACATCGGGCGACAAAGAATCGCCAACACCCACAGGGTGACGGTCATCAGCGTGATGACGGCGACAGTGCGGGCCTGCTCGAGGGGAACATCCGAACTGCGTTCGAGGATGTACGCGATGAGTGTGGCGGCTGCGGCAATGACGCCAGCGGGAATCGCAAACTTCAACACGCGGCGCAGGAAGCCTGTCATTGCCCGGCGGTTGTTTTGTGAAAGCGCAAGGAAGAAGCCGGGGATACCGATCGTCAGTGACGAGATGATCGTGAAGTGGCGGGGGAGGAACGGAAAGGGAATACGACCGATTCCGACGGCAAGCGCGAGCACAACTGCGTAGAACGTCTTGGTGAGGAAGAGGTTTGCGACGCGTTCAACGTTGGCGATGACGCGCCGGCCTTCGTTGACGACCGAAGGGAATACGGAGAAGTCGTTGGCAAGAAGAACAAATCGGGCGACTGCTCGAGCAGCCGCGGAACCCGAGCCCATTGCAACGCCAACATCGGCGTCTTTGAGAGCGAGGGTGTCGTTCACGCCGTCACCAGTCATCGCAACGGTGTGGCCACGCGACTGGAGCGCGTGCACCATCGCGCGCTTTTGCTGAGGGGTGACACGTCCAAATACCGAGTGCTTCTCAAGTACGTCGGCGAGCGCTTCTTGATCTTCGGGAAGCGTGCGTGCATCGATGGGGTCATCTGCGCCGGGTACGCCGCATCGGGTAGCGACGGCGCCAACTGTCACCGGGCTATCGCCGGAGATGACTTTGACAGCGACGCCTTGTTCGCCGAAGTAGGCGATGGTTTGTGGAGCAGCGTCGCGAAGTTGCTCGTCAAGAACGACAAGTGCAGCGGGTAGAAGTGCGTCGGGAAGTGCTTCACCGTGAAGCCCCGAGGGCGAAGCAGCAAGAAGCAGGACTCGTTGGCCGCGACCCGAGTAGTGCTGCAGTCGGCTCTGCGTCGCCTTGAGGGCTGCTCCAAGTGGCGCCTTCTCAAGGAGGATGTCGGGAGCGCCGAGGTACCACGTGCCGTGGTCGGCAAATTGTGCAGCGCTCCACTTGCGGGCGGAAGAAAACGCGATTGAGTCAGTGAGCGTCCAACCTGGACCAGTGGGATATTCGGCCACGATTGCCGCAAGGCTTGGGTTTGGGTGATCGTCGGACGTGCCGATCGCTGCAAGTACGGACACGGCATCAACCGACGAAGTGGCGCTGCCAACGTGTTCGACAGTGGAGAGCGACAGCGATCCTTCGGTGAGCGTCCCCGTCTTGTCGAGACAGATCGTGTCGACTCGAGCCAATCCCTCGATTGCTGCGAGTTCTTGGGTGAGCACTTTCTTGCTCGCCAGTCGTGTTGCGCCAAGTGCGAACGCGATGCTCGTGAGTAGAACGAGACCTTCGGGCACCATGGCGACAAGTCCCGCAACAGAACCCTGCACTGCCGCAGTGAACCCATCATGAGTCGCGAGTTGCGAGGTGATCAGCAAAATCGCGATTGGAATCATCATCCAGCCGACGATCTTGATGATTTGGTTGATACCGGTGCGGAGCTCACTCTTTACGAGCGAAAAGCGGCGAGCTTCGCTTGAGAGCCGGAACGCGTACGAGTCGGCCCCAACAGCGGTCGCGCGCATAATTCCACTGCCGGCCACAACGAAACTTCCCGACATGACCTTGTCGTCGTTCGCTTTGTCGACTGGGTCGGCCTCGCCGGTGAGGAGCGACTCATCGATCTCGAGGTTGGTGCTCTCAAGGACCTCGCCGTCGACCACGATTTGATCGCCGAGGGAGAGAACGATGATGTCATCGAGAACGACATCCTTTGAAGCGATCGTTGTATCGGTGCCATCGCGACGAACTGTTGAATGTGGAGCGTTCAGAACTGCGAGAGCATCGAGTGAACGCTTTGAGCGAACTTCCTGGAAGATGCCAATTGCAGCGTTCGCGACGAGGACAAAGCCAAAAAGTCCGTCTCGATACTCACCAACCGAAAGGATGACCACGAGAAGAATGCCGAGCAGAAAGTTGAATGGCGTGAAGACGTTTGCCTTGATGATCTGACCGATCGTGCGGCTCGTCGGATCAGGAACATCGTTGGTACGGCCGTCGGCACGGCGCTCAGCGACATCGGAACTACTGAGTCCTTGCAGTGTTGTTGTCATGGCTGTTTCCGTGAGTTTCGATCAACTGGGATGAACGACAACAACGGGACACGTTGCATGATGCACACACTGCTGGCTGATTGAGCCCACGAGAACTCCGGCAAATCCGCCATGCCCTCGAGATCCAACGACAAGAAGTTCGGCGGTATCGGCAGCGTCGAGCAATGCGCGTGCCGGGTTTCCTTCGGCGACAAGTGTGGTGACGGGAACTGGTGATTCAGCAGTAATTCCCTCGTCGGCCAGGATGGCAAGAAGCGTTGCGCGTGCATCGGTTTCAAAATCATCGGGCGTGTTCATCGCACCGAATGTCGGTAATGACGCCGTGATCGGGTACTGCCAAACGATTACTGCCTCGAGTGCGTCTTTGCGCAATTTTGCTTCGGCAAATGCCCATCGAAGCGCTTCACGCGAACCATCGGATCCGTCAACGCCAACAACGATCTTTCCCATGTTGATTTCCTAAACCCTTCAGCGCTTCACGACGGGGACGAGCAGAACCGGAACGTTGCTTCGACGCACGAGTTCTTGGGCAACACTGCCGAACATGAGGTGATGCATTCCGCCGTGTCCGTGCGTGCCCAGCACGATGTGGGAAGCATTCAGTTCGTCGATGGCCGTGAGGAGGGTCTCCGACGCAGGGCCCATGATCACGAGAGGGTGCACGTCGACGCCAGTGGTATCGCTCAGGGTTGCGGCGAGTTCACGCACTTTGCGGTGTTCATCGGTGAGCTCACCCGCACGAGCTGATCGAGTGAATGAGCTGATGTCCTCTTTGTCGTATCCGGCGAGCGCAGGTTCGCCGGCGGCAACATGGATGAGATGCAGCGACGACCCTGCAGCGCGAGCCAGTAGGAGGCCTTCACGGACGATTTGTTCACCATGGTCAGAGAAATCGACGGCGGCGATAACGGTTTGTTCGGAAGGGGATGAGGCCATGGGCTGAGCCTACGGGTTCTCCGAGACGCCAGTCCGGTGGTTTGGAGGCTTCGGTCGGTGCGGGGCGGTCGCGTTGGAGAAGTGTTCGAACTCTGCGAGGATGTCTTGGCATGAATGTCCAGTCCTTTTCCTTCTTCTACGCGGTTCTCGCCTTGGCTTGTTGGGCCGGTGCAATCGCCGTGCTCGTCGGAGCACTCGTCCGGCGATTCGGCAATCCCGACGCGTTTGAGGAACTCCGAATTCAGGTCGGACGAGTTGCGCTCCCCCTTGCATGGGCAGTCGCATTCGTGACCACGCTCGGTTCGCTCTACTACTCCAAAGTGCAGGGCTATGTGCCGTGCGAACTGTGTTGGTATCAGCGCATCTGCTTGTACCCGTGGTCGGTCATTCTCGGCATTGCTGCATGGCGTCGCGATGCCTCGATCAAGTTCTACGCAATCCCGGTGTTGGGCATCAGCGTGGTGATCTCCGCATACCACTC
>CANGMY010000057.1 GCA_947455015.1 Microthrixaceae bacterium
AGAACACACAGCGGCGCATCAACACGCGGTCACGATGGATTTGCCGTTCGATGACGAACAAGACTTCATAGATGCCCGGCGTGGTTTCCTTGCTGCTCTCGACAGCACGCTGATCGAAGCGACCGACGGTCGCGTTGTTTGGGATCTCGGCCTCTACGGCGATACGTCGGGTGATGCGCCGGCAACGGTGAATCCAAGTTTGTGGCGACAGGCTCAACTCAATCTCATCCACGGTCTCTTTGAAGTTGTCCCGGGCATCTACCAAGTTCGCGGTCTCGACATTTCGAACATGACGATGGTCGAGGGCAATGACGGGGTGATCGTGATTGATCCGCTGGTGTCATGTGAAACAGCGGCTGCTGCATTAGCGCTTTACCGTTCGGTGCGTGGCGATCGAGCCGTCACCGCGCTCGTTTATACCCACAGCCACATTGATCATTTCGGTGGCGCTGCGGGTGTCATCGTTGAAAGTGAAGCGCATGGGATCCCAATTGTTGCGCCCGCGCATTTTCTTGAACACGCGGTCAGCGAAAACTTGCAAGCTGGAACGGCGATGACCCGTCGGGCTGCGTATATGTACGGAACGCTTCTGCCTCGTGGGCCTGAAGGTCAGATGACTTGTGGTCTTGGTCCGGCGCCGTCGAATGGAACCTTGTCGCTTCTTCCCCCAACGATCGACATCACCACGACCGGTCAGGAACTTGTGCTTGATGGTGTGCGGATTGTTTTTCAGATGACACCCGGCACTGAAGCGCCAGCGGAAATGAATTTCTATTTTCCTGATTTTCGTGCGCTGTGCATGGCCGAGAACGCGACGCACAATCTGCACAATGTCGTGACACTGCGTGGCGCACTCGTCCGCGACGCGCATGCATGGGCGGGATTCATCGATGAAAGCATCGCGTTGTTCGCCGCCGAGAGCGATGTTTCATTTGCATCACACCATTGGCCGACATGGGGAACCGACAACATTGTCGACTACCTCTCAAAGCAACGAGATCTCTATGCCTATTTGAACGATCAGACGTTGCGGTATCTCAACCGAGGATTCACCGGTGCAGAGATCGCCGAGATGATCGAACTTCCCCCGACGCTTGCAACGTCATGGCACTGCCGTGGTTATTACGGCTCGGTCAGTCACAACGTTAAGGCCGTCTACCAGCGCTACATGGGCTGGTTCGATGGCAACCCTGCTCATCTTTGGCCCCATCCTCCTGAAGAACAGGCAGTTCGCTACGTCGAGTTCATGGGTGGTGCTGCGGCCGTATTGGAAAAGGCACAGACCTCCTTCGATAACGGCGACTATCGATGGGTTGCTGAGGTCGTGAACCACGTCGTGTTCGCTGATCCGTTGAACACCGCAGCGCGCGAACTACTCGCCCGTTCCTACACGCAGATGGGGTACGCGCAAGAGAACGCGACGTGGCGCAACTTCTTCCTCACAGGCGCGCAGGAACTTATGGGAACTGAAGTCGTTGGCGCCGGAGGCCAGAACGCGCTCGCGCTTATGGCGCATATTTCGGTTACGCAGGTCTTCGATGCAATTGCGATTCGCATCGACGGTATGAAAGCGGCGGGGCTGCGCTTCGCTATCAACTGGACGATTTCTGAAACTGGTGAACGTCATCTCCTGCGTCTCGAAAACGGCGTGTTGTCGAATGCTTCGAATCGGCATGCTGACGACGCGGTTCTGTCAGTGAGCATTCCGCGTTCGCAACTACTTCTGCTGATGGTTGGTCTTGTAACGCTTGAGTCGCTTGTTGAGCAGGGCGTTGCAACCGCCGAAGGCGACCTCAGCCTGTTGGAGTCAATCCGGGGCCTGCTCGACCCGCCCGATCCGCTGTTTCCGATTGTGTTGCCCTAAGGCGCTAACCGCCGCGTACTAGTCGACGATGTAGGACGTCATCGAAAGCGAACCGTAGGCATAGCCATCGAGAAGTGTCCTCGCAGAAACTCCCGATGCATGCGCAACACCAGCGATGTAGGCGAGTGGCAGGAAATGATCTGGCGTGGGCACCGCTGCCTGCGCTTCGGGCAGTGCAAGAACTTCGCCGAGTCGGGCTGGATCGCTGTTCATGATGCTGCGAGTGGCGTCATCGAACACATGCGCCCACGGCGCGCCGCCATCAGTATTGGACCAATCGATCATTCCAAGGTTGTGCACGACGTTGCCACTGCCGATGATCAAGACGCCATCGTGGCGAAGCGGTTCGAGCAAGCGTCCGAGTTCGATGTGTTGATCGATGGGCTTTTGCGCATCAATAGAAAGTTGAAGCACGGGAACATCTGCGGTGGGCCACAAGTGAGCGAGCACCGACCATGTTCCGTGGTCGAGTCCCCAACTGTCGGTATCGAGACCGCACCAAGTTGGAGACAGCGCGTCAACGACTTCTTGTGCAATTGCGGGTGAACCAGGAGCGGGGTATTGAACGTCGAAGAGTTCTTGCGGGAATCCGTAGAAGTCGTGGATCGTGCGCGGTGTTTCCATTGCTGTGACAACGGTTGCGTTGACATACCAATGCGCGGACACGCAGAGAATGGCCCGCGGACGAGGAATCGAAGCACCGAACTCGCGCCATGCAGTTGTGTAGCGATTTGTTTCGAGCGTGTTCATCGGACTGCCATGTCCAATGAACAGTGCGGGCATGGTGCTCATACGACCAGCCTACGGAGTGAGCGGAGAAACGTCATCGGGGTCTTGGTCACGTTGTTGTGAGCTCGACTGCATCGATCATTACTGAGGCCATCGCGAACTGTTCGTCACCAATTGCAGTCCAACGATGGTTCGTTCCTCGTTGGATGACCACGTCGCCTGGCCCTAATTCGGTCTGCACCCCATCAGGGAGCTCAAGCAACACGCGACCGCGCAGCACGACATCGACATCAACCGTTGGTGTCGCGTGCCACCCCTGTTCGAGTGGGGGAGCGGGTGTGAGTTCAACAAGTCGGAACCACAAACCACCTGCAGGAGGAACGAGCGACCACGGTCCATCGGGGTCGCCGCCCTGCTCAACCGATTGCAACGGACCGCCTGTATGCCAAAGGTCGGTCATCGTCGTTGTTGGTGATGAAACCGCGTTGGTTGCACCACCGTCGACAACGGGCGAACCAGTAACCACACGACGAATTGGTTTGTCACCTGTGACCGCAGGCTTCACGTTGACGATGTCGGCAGCCGCATCGACGTCAGGACGAAGCATCGCAACGAAATAGGTCCAACCGTGTTCATCAGCTGGTCGCCACCGATGCTGCGTCCCGCGTTGAATGACGAATTCGCCAGGGCCGATGACGCGCTCGCCATCTTCGAGACCCATGACGACTGAACCTTCGAGCACAACCATGAGGTCGAGCGTGTCGGTTGCGTGCATGCCCGGAGTGGAGTCGGAATCGCCTTTCACGCGAAGCCAAGTGCTGTCGGGGTCGGCGCCCGCGGGAATGCCGGGCATTCGGATAATCCGTGCACTGGTCCCGCCGGGCGGTGGCTCAAGCGCGAAACCACCTGCGGCATTGTCGGGATCATCAGCGATTGAGGGCTGCGGTCCGTTGAGCCAAAGCACTTCGCTGACAGAAACGGTGTCGGTCACGATGGTGTTGGGTGCGGCGCCGTCGTCAGTAATGACGTGACGACCGTGCGCATCGATGCCAGTAACCAGCCGGCGCACAAAGGTTTGAGCCATCGCGTGATCGTAGGCCCGAGCCAACAAGTAAAGCGGGCCTGTGGAATGATGTCGGCGTTGGTCGAATCCGATCCGGGGGGAACGATGGTTTACAAGTCTTCTTTGCGTTTGATTGCTGCAACGGTTGCGTTGGTGGTGATTGGAGCTACCGCTACAGCGTGCTCATCATCCAAGGATTCGTCTTCGACGACAACGACGGTGTTCTCAAGCCCTGTTGCCGAGGCAACGATTAAGGGGCCAGTGAGTGGCGGCAAAGGTTTTGTTGTCCTTGCTCCCAATCCTCCACAGGATGGTCAGCAGCCAACAGTGTTCGATCTCAAGACCGTTGGGTATCAGGAGGATGAGTACTTCCTGTCTGGCAACGCGACGGCCTACACAAGTGATGCTCCGCTAACTGCCGACGGAACGTGGACGACGCGCGACGCAGGCACTGCGCCCTATGCCTCCCGAGTTGTGGTTCGCCGTCCGAGCGATCCCAAGAAGTTCAACGGCACGGTCATCGTTGAATGGCTCAATGTCACTGCTGGTCTCGACACTGCACCGGACTGGACCTACATGGCGCCGGAGATCATTCGATCAGGTTTTGCGTGGGTCGGAGTTTCCGCACAGCGGGTTGGAATCGAAGGTGGCGGAATGTCGATCGGCGTGGACCGCGTGTTGAAGTCGTTCGATCCGGTTCGCTATTCCTCACTCTCACATCCCGGCGACAACTACTCCTATGACATCTTCAGCCAGGCAGGCGCCGCGGTTCGTCGCGATGCTTCAACGTTGCTTGGAGATCTAAAGGTCAAGAACGTGATCGGAATGGGTGAGTCTCAGTCGGCGAGCCGACTCACCACTTATATCAATGCAGTCGCACCGACCGCGAAGGTTTTCGATGGCTACTTCGTTCACAGCCGTAGCGGAAACGCAGCACCGCTCTCTGCCGATCCGTTGCCAGCAGTCACGCCGCCGCTTGGCACGTTGATCCGAAGTGATCTCGGTAAGCCAGTTTTGAACTTCAGTTCCGAGACTGATGTTGCGGGTGCAAAGGGATATGTCAAAGCTCGCCAGCCCGACACCGACACATTCCGCGGTTGGGAAGCAACCGGAACCGCACATGCCGATTATTACGATCTCGGCGGCGGTGGATTCGATACCGGCGACGGCAAGAACGACATCACGTACTTCAACTCGATGATGGCTCCGCCGAAGGATGTCTACGACAACCTCATTACATGTGCCGACGGAATCAACACTGGGCCGCACACCTACGTCCTTCGCACGGCTTTGCGCGACCTCAATACCTGGGTGACAAAGAATCAGGTTCCGGCGACACAACCACAACTCGAAGTTGATGCCGCGGGCACCGGCTACAACGTTGACGAACTCGGCATCGCCAAGGGTGGCATTCGTACGCCGCATGTCGATGTCCCGATTGCCGTGTTGACCGGATTGGGACAGAAAGGCAACGCCTTCTGTTCATTGTTCGGTGGAACGGTCCCGTTGACGTCAGCAGCTCTTACCGCGAAGTACGGAACTCACGACGCGTTCGTCACCAAATTCACTGAAGCAACCAAGAACGCCGCCAAAGCTGGGGCGATTCTCAACGACGACGTCGATCATCTGATCGCCGCGGCGAAGGCGTCGAAGATCCTTCAGTAATCTGCCGCTCTGGCACCTTCAAAGAAAGCGATTCCCATGCGAAATTGGCAACGATTGATTGCCGTATTGGCCGTCTCTTCTTTGGGGTTTGGACTGATGGCTTGTTCATCGAAGAGTTCGTCATCGTCGAAAGGTCCGAAGGTGATTGCTTCATCTCCTCCCTCACGTGATTCGGTCACGGTGCCAACGGTCGTGCCCGCAACGGGCGGGCGCGGTCAAGCGTTTATCGCTGCTGCCAGTGGTGACCTTGCTGCGGCCGGTTACGAACAGTCCGAGTTCTTCATCAGTGGAACCGCAACCGCGTATCAGTCAGCGCAGCCGTTGACCGCTGACGGAAACTGGTCAGTCGACCCGGCAACAACTGCTCCGTACAAGACCCGCGCAATCGTTCGCCGCCCAACTGACCCGGCCAAGTTCAACGGCAACGTCATTGTCGAGTGGCTCAATGTTTCCGGCGGTCTCGATGCTGCGCCGGACTGGACCTACACCCACGTCGAACTCATTCGTGAGGGCTACGCGTGGGTCGGCCTTTCTGCACAGGTCGTTGGCATTGATGGCGGACCATCAATGGGACTCGTCGCTGGGTACACGCTCAAAGCTGCCGATCCAGAACGCTACGGATCGCTTGTGCATCCCGGCGATCAGTACTCCTATGACATGTACACACAAACTGGTGCCGCGGCATGGTTTGCGAACGACGTGCTTTTGGGCGGACTACAACCGCAGCGCGTGATCTCGATTGGTGAATCACAGTCAGCATTTCGACTTACGACGTATGTAAATGCGATCGGACCGAACACTGACGTTTGGGATGGCTATCTCATTCACAGTCGCGGCAATGCAGGTGCTGCGCTCAATGTCGATGTGAAGATGCCTGCCGATCAGCGCATCCGCACAGACCTCAACGTTCCCGTTCTGCAGTTCCTTTCTGAAACCGACATGTTGGGCAAGGGCCTCAACTTTGTTGGTGCGCGCCAGCCCGATACCGACATGATTCGATCCTGGGAAGTCGCGGGCACGGCCCATGCCGATGCGTACAACTTGGGTATTGGCGACACCGACAACGGTGATGGCGCGGCAGACGCAGCATTGTTCCAAGCCATGCTCACTCCGCCTGCGTCGATTTACGGCGGATTGTTGTCGTGTTCGGTGCCAATCAACGCCGGACCGCACACGTATGTGTTGCGCAGTGCGCTGCATTCTCTTGATCAGTGGATTCGCACAGGGGAGGCGCCAGCCTCGCGTCCGCTACTCAACATCAAAGACGGAGCGTTTGTGCTCGGTGGCATCGGAGACAATGCCACCGGTGGAATCCGCACCCCGCAGGTTGACGTTCCTGTTGCAACGCTTTCTGGTCTTGGTCAAACCGGATCAGCCTTTTGTGGGTTGTTCGGCACGACGGTTCCCGTCGATGAGAACCAACTTGCACAAGTCCTTCCTGTTGATCCTCCCGGAGCTTCGGCTCACGAATCATTCGTCACTGCGTGGAAGAAGGGACTCGTCTCTGCCGTGGAACAGGGAGACATCCTGCAAGTCGATGCCGATCACATCCTCGCCGCTGCCGAGAACTCAACTGTGCTCGTCTACTGGAACCCGAAGGGTTAACGATCGATGAGCACCACCATTCTCCGCAGCGGTCTGTTCTTCGGCGAAGGCCCTCGCTGGCACGCGGGTCGCCTTTGGTACTCGGACTTCTACGACCACGCCGTTCACGCCATCGACCTTGATGGCAATGACGAACGCATTGTCGAGGTGGAATCGCAGCCTTCGGGTCTTGGCTGGCTTCCCAATGGCGATCTCCTGATTACCTCGATGCTTGATCGCAAGCTCATGCGTTGGGACGGCTCCTCGCTGACCGTTCACGCCGATCTCGGCACTCACTTCACCTGGCACGCCAATGATCTTCTCGTTGATCAACAAGGTCGCGCGTACATCGGCAACTTCGGTTTCGATTACGAAGTGTTTCTCGATGAGCAGGGGATCGAAGGCTTGTTCGCCGATCCCGATTCGCTCACGACTGTGATGTGTCGTGTTGATGCTGATGGAACGATCAACGTTGCGTGCGACGGTTTGATCTTCCCAAACGGAATGGTGATCACGCCTGACGGCAAGACAATGATCGTGGCCGAAACGCTTGCGCTTCGACTCACTGCGTTCGACGTTGCCGCCGACGGTTCACTTTCGAATCGTCGAGTGTGGGCCGACCACTCCGCGCACATGGCTGCGCCCGATGGCATCTGTCTCGATGCTGAAGGAGCGGTCTGGATCGCGAACGCACTTGCACCTCGACTCATGCGCATCGGTGAAGGTGGCGTTGTTCTCGAAGATGTCGAAACAACGATGAACACCTACGCGTGCATGCTCGGTGGGCCGGAGGGCAAACACCTCTTTGCCATGACCGCGCCAACCTCTGATTCACGTCACGCACCGCTCGCACGCAACGGAGCGATTGAAGTTGTACAGGTCGAAGTGCCCCATGCCGGGCAGCCCTGAACTACTCGCCCGGAATGCACACCCAGCCGCGACGCACGAGTTCGTCGGCCAGAACTTCGTCGGGCAATGCCGCAACGGCTTCGGCCTGACGGTTGGCGGCGCGCT
>CANGMY010000058.1 GCA_947455015.1 Microthrixaceae bacterium
CAACGTGTAGCGCTCGCTCGCGCGCTCGCGTCGAACCCACAACTTCTGCTCCTTGATGAACCCACGTCAGCACTCGATGTTCGGGCCAAAGCGGAAATCCGACGCGACCTCCTACGACTTCGCCGTGAGCATCCAGTGACAACCCTTCTTGTCACTCATGATCCAGTCGATGCATTCGCGCTTGCCGATCATGTCATCGTGCTCGAAGAAGGCCGCATTGTTCAGAGCGGCGCACTCGACGACGTGGCAAGCCATCCACAGTCACGCCATATCGCGGACATGGTCGGACTCTCACTTGTACGCGGCGAGGTTCGCGACGGCACACTCGTCACCGCCTCCGGCGCGCCATTGGTTGTCCCTGCCGACTCGCCAGCCGGCCCCTCAGTCGCCTCCATCCGACCCGCCGCTGTCAGCCTTCATCGCTCCGAGCCCGAAGGCAGCGCTCGCAACGTCTGGGCGATGACAATCACCGACCTCGACCGGCATCCGGAGCGCGTTCGCGTTCGCCTCACCGGCCCCATTCCGTTGCTGGCCGAACTCACTCCTGCCGGAGCCGAAGCCCTCGCCCTCAAGGTGGGCGACACCGTCTGGGCGTCGGTGAAGGCCAGTGAGGTCACCGTGACCCCTGATTTGGGTTCGTAACCAACCTGCAGCACCGATTGCCCCAATCGCTGTTCATCCCGATAGGGTGAGCAGACCGATCTGGGTCGCGGAGAAGTGTTCGCAGCCCGACCGGGCGGATGACAGCACTCGGTGGTCGACACAGGCCAGCAGAGTTCTTCATCGCTCTGGACCTCCCCATTTCGTCCAGAGCCGTACGGCACGCAGCGGCCGATCTCCTCGTGGGTGAGGGGCGGAGCGTTGCGGAGCATGACCGGTGCCAACCGGGGAAACGGCACCACGAGCAGTCGCAACGAACTGCGGCTGCACGAAACCACCAAGGACCTTTGTGCCTGAAGAAAACGAGATCGAACCGATCGAATCGTCCGAAGTCGATGATGCGCGCCCGGCTGTGCCCAGCATCGATGTTCACGGCGCGCGCTTCGAGACAATGGTTGAAGCCGCAGCTTGGGGCGAAGCATCTGCCGAGGATCTCTCCATCCTCGATGCCCATAAGGCCGCGTGGCAACGCGTCCTTGTCGAACGACTTAACGACACCGACGAAGCTCTCGACCGCCTACGCGCTCGTCGTCAACCCGACGACCAACAGGTCATCGCCGACCTCGACAACGAGCAGCGCAAACTTGAACTCGCGCTCGACCGACTCCTTGGAATCGAACCCGAACCGGGCGAACTCGCGGTTGGCGTCAATGCACTTCAACTTTCATGGGCGAACGGCCGACTCGTTGCGTGGCTTGGCGGCCCCGAAGCACCCGCAACCAATGTCGAACAACTCCGGACAGTCCTTGCGGCTACTGACGCACCCGAGATGTGGGGTGGTCGTTCACCCGTCACGCTTCCGTCCGGAGAAAAGACCATCGCGCTCGAAGCAAACACCAGCGATGTTCTCGGTTGGTTGCTCGCTCTCTCCTCCGATCCACCCGAAGATGAAATTGGGCCATCAGCGCGTTGGCTCTCCATCGTTGCTGCGTGGGCTGTGTCACTTGCTGCCCGAGGCGCGATGACCCCAACCCTTCGACGTTCACGCACAGGCCGTCGCAATCAGAACCGCAGTGCTTTCGGCGTTACGTGGCAACCAGCGCTTATCGATGCCGATCGACTCCGCATCATCGGCGATGCCATGCCAGGCGCTGTCGCCGCACTTTCACCCTCAGTCGATGGCGGCACCATGGCGCGTTCCGTTCTGGCCGAAGTTGTCGATGTCATCTGTCACGATGCCGCTCGTCGTGTCGAAGTTCCGGCCGCTCCCGACGACCCCAAAACCATCGCAGCAGCAGCCGAATCCTTTCTCTCCCGCCTCGACGGAACCGCTTTCGATGTTCCTGCAGGAATCGCCGGCGAACTCACCAATGCTCTCGAACGTTGGGCAACGCCGGTCATGTCGCGCAACTACCGACCTCTCATCGTTCAACTCGATCCACCCGACTCCGGCGATGCTTGGCATCTCGCAGTGTTTGCACCGGCAAAGGGCGAACAACTCGTTCCCGTCGAAGTCGCTCTCGTAAATGCTGGCAACCAGCGCCGCGAACTCGAAGGCAATCTCGTTCGACTTGAACGGCTTTACCCACCGCTCCTGCGTCCCGGCAGTCTTCGCCGAGGTGAAGTTGTTCTTAGTCAAGAAGAAGCATGGGAACTGATGTCCAAAATCGGACTCGTCCTCGCCGATGCCGGTTTTGAGATGCGCGTGCCGGCGTTGTCACGTCGCAAACCCACGCCGTCACTTCGCATCTTCGCCGAATCCAATGGCGAAACATCGGTCGGCGCGCACCAGCTCGCAAATGTGAGTTGGACAGCAGTCTTCGACGACATCGAACTCACTGCTGCCGACATCGCGCGCTTGGCGAAGGAAGCACGTCCGCTTGTTCGTGCAAATGGCCGCTGGGTTGCGCTTGATCACGCCGATCTTGCTGCTGCTGCTGAAGCACTCGCGGAACGCGCCAAGAAACCACAAATGACCGGCGCGGAAATGTTGCGCCAAGCACTCGGTCTCGATGGCTCGCCCCTCGCTGGTGGCGTCTCGATCGATGGTTCCGGTTGGGCTGCCGATCTCATGGCAAAAGCGTCGACCGCGTCGCTCGCCCCTGCGTCGAACCCTGAAGGTTTCAAGGGCGAACTGCGCAGCTACCAAGCCGACGCGCTTGCGTGGCTCAAGTTCCTCGACACCACCAACCTCGGTGGCTGTCTCGCACTCGACATGGGTCTTGGCAAGACACCGACGATCCTCGCTCACCTGGTCGACAGCATCGGCGACGCACCATCGCTCGTCATTGCGCCTCCCGCCGTCGTTGGCAACTGGGCCTCCGAAGCCCGCCGCTTCACGCCCGAACTTTCGGTTGTTGTGCATCACGGCGCTGGCCGCTCTGACCACAAAGAAATCGCCGCCGAAGTTGAACGTGCCGACGTTGTCATCACTACCTATGGCACCGCGGTTCGTGACATCGAAGCACTTGAGAAAATCTCGTGGGGCCGCATCGTTCTCGACGAAGCCCAGGCGATCAAGAACCCTGCCAACGAAACAGCGCAGCAGCTCCGTCGCCTCAATGCGTCGTCACGACTCGCACTCACGGGTACGCCGATCGAAAACGGACTTGGTGATCTCTGGGCCATCCTCGATTTCACCAACCCGGGTCTTGTTGGTCCTCGCCCTCACTTCATCGCGCAACTTTCAGCAACGGGCACAACCGGACGCGATCAAGGCGAAACCGCATTGCGAGCGCTCAACGGCATCCTCGTGTTCCGCCGTACGAAGTCCGAGCCTGCAATCGCCGCCGAACTTCCCGATCGCATCGACGAACTCGATCACTGTTCGATGACTCCCGAACAAATTGGTCTTTACCAAGCGGTGCTCGACAGTCTCGTCACCGGCGCTGCACTCGAATCAGGTGCCGACAATCGCAACGGCCGCATCCTCGCGGCCATCACTGCGCTCAAGCAGATCTGCAATCACCCCGTTGCCTACCGCCACGACGACGGCCCACTCGACGGCCGTTCCGGAAAGCTCGCCCGCCTCGAAGAAATCATCGAGCAGGTGTACGCGGCTGGCGAACGAGCACTGGTATTCACTCATTTTGCCGAGTGGGGGCAGAAACTCGCCGAGCATCTCTCCACTCGTTTCGACACGCCTGTTGGCTGCTATCACGGCGGTCAATCACGCGGCGCTCGCGATCAACTCGTGGCCGATTTCCAAGCCCTCGAAGGCCCCGGCACTCTCGTGCTGTCACTCAAGGCCGGCGGCACGGGCCTCAACCTCACCAATGCCAACCACGTCATTCTTTATGACCGTTGGTGGAACCCTGCCGTGGAAGATCAAGCTCGCGATCGCGCCTGGCGTATTGGCCAGGACAAAACCGTGATCGCCCATCGTCTCGTCTGCCCCGGCACCGTCGACGAACGCGTCGAAGAAGTAGTTGCGGGTAAACGCCACATCGCCGACCTTGTACTTCCTAAGTCCAGTTCGCTTGGCGATCTCGATTCCACACAGCTGCAAACGGCACTGGGTCTGCGCACTGATGAACTCCTCACCGACTCTGACGATGAACTCGAAGGGAGCCTCGCATGAGCCGCACACGCCGCCGCCCTGCAGGCAACAGCAAGAAGCAGAACGCCGATCGCGCCGCTTCCAAGAAGTTCTGGGGCGAGGCATTTCCCGACGATCCCGCCCTCGTGCGCATGTCCACCGATCCCTCCGCCATGGTCATGTCCCTGGGTGACCCTCCGCTCCGCACCATTGAGCCCACCGCCCAACAAACCTTCGTTCTCGTGTATCACCGAGCCGCCCAATTGGCGATGCTCGCAGCCACTGCCGCAGGGCTCGATGCCGATCCGCTGGGCGATCCCTACTGACGTCGCCTACTCTCTGCCTACGTGCGCTTCCTTCACGACAGAACCCCAGAGGCCGACCTCACGTTCGATGACGTGTTCATGGTCCCGGCCCGTTCCGATGTTTCCTCTCGACTCGATGTCGACCTAACGACGAACGACGGAACCGGCACCACGATTCCCGTCGTGGTCGCCAACATGACCGCCGTTGCTGGTCGTCGCATGGCCGAGACTGTTGCTCGTCGTGGCGGCATCGCCGTCATCCCGCAGGACATTCCGCTCGAGATCGTGAGCGACGTTGTGTCATGGGTGAAGCGTCGCCACATTGTGTTCGACACACCGATCACACTTTCACCAGCAGGGACCGTTGGCGAAGCGATGAACCTCATTGCCAAGCGCGCGCATAACGCCGTCATCGTGGTCGATGGCGATTTACCAATCGGCGTCGTCACCGATACCGACTTTGTCGATGTCGATCGCTTCACCGGCGTCGACCGCGTCATGTCGACCGATCTCCTTACACTCCCCGATTCGATCGATGCAGAGAAGGCCTTTGACCTTCTGCACGAAAGCCGCCGTCGCTCGGCGCCGGTAGTCGATGCATCTGGTGCACTTGTCGGCATCCTCACTCGAACCGGTGCTCTTCGTTCAACGCTGTACAAACCGGCTGTCGATGCCAACAACAAAATGCGTATCGCCGCAGCGGTTGGCGTCAACGGAGACGTTGCTACTAAAGCCCGCTTGCTCGTTGAAGCAGGTGTCGACGTTCTTGTTCTCGACACCGCGCATGGTCATCAAGAAAAAATGATCGATGCCATTCGCATCATTCAGTCCCTCGATCTTGGCGTTCCACTTTGCGCCGGAAACATCGTCTCCGCTGGCGGTGTTCGCGATCTCGTGAACGCCGGTGCCGACATCGTCAAGGTTGGCGTCGGACCAGGCGCAATGTGCACAACGCGCATGATGACCGGCATGGGCCGTCCTCAATTCTCTGCTGTTCTTGAATGTGCAACCGAAGCTCGCTCCCTTGGCCGTCACGTGTGGGCCGACGGCGGTATCCGCCATCCACGCGACGTTGCGCTTTCACTTGCTGCCGGTGCAAGCAACGTCATGATCGGTTCATGGTTTGCTGGAACGCACGAATCTCCTGGCGATCTTCGCCAAGACGCTGACGGACGTTTCTATAAAGAGAACTTCGGTATGGCATCAGCTCGTGCTGTTGTGAATCGCACCGCGCAGGACGAAGCTCCAATCGAAGCAGCTCGTCGAGCGCTCTTCGAAGAAGGCATCAGTTCGGGTCGCCTCTACCTCGAAGCCGATCGTCCAGGCGTTGAAGACCTCATCGACACGATCGTCGCTGGCGTGCGCAGTTCCTGCACCTACGCCGGTGCGCGCACGATCGAAGAGTTCCACGAGCGTGCAGTTGTGGGCATCCAAACCGCATCTGGCTTCGCCGAAGGTCGCCCGCTTCACCAAGGCTGGTAACCCCCGATCCCTTGTGTGACAAGGGTCATTGTGACTGCTGACCGGCCAATCCATGGGCACAGAACGGTTCGCGCCTCGTAAAGTTTCATACATCGGCTCTGGGAATCCCCCCTCCCATTGAGCCGTCTGGCCGAATCAGGATCCCCCCTCCTGACGGCCTTGCGACACCCCCGCCATCCCCCCGGCTGGGGGTGTTTGCGTTTTGCTGCGTGTCCGAAACGAACGAGCTCAGCTCATGTGTTCGTCAAGGAACTCAAGGGTGCGCGCCCACGCCACCGAAGAGGTCTCGGCGTGGAACGACGGGCGCTCATCGCAATGGAAACCATGGTCGGCATCGGCGTAACGAATGACTTCGGTATCGACCGGAGAGGACGCTGCGGCAACACGCGCTTGTTCAACCTCGTCGATCGGAATGTGTTCGTCGAGATCTCCGTATAGACCAAGCCACGGAGTGCGCAGACGCGCTGCGCTTTCTATTCCAGGGGCGAGCCCAAATCGGCCTTCACCCAAGCCACCGCCGTAGAACGTCACCGCTGCTGCGAGTTCACAGCGCGCTGCCGTTTCAAGAGTGACTGTTCCGCCGAAACAGAAACCCATGATTGCGGTCTTGTCGGCGGAAATATTCATTCGGTTGAGTTCTGCGAATGCTGCGTCGACATCCATCTCGATGCTTTCGCGCGTCATCGTCATGATGACAGGACCGAGCTTGTCGTAATCGCTGTAGCCGAAAACTTGATCATCGCTCCGATGGAAAAGAGCGGGCGCAACCGCGACGTAACCATCATCGGCGAGCGCCTCACACACGCGTTGAATGTGGCCAGTGAGACCGAAGGCTTCCTGAACAACGACGACGCCACCACGAATCGCACCGACAGGCGTGGACACGAAAGCATCCATTGGTCCGTCAGCGGTGTTGAGTTGCTTCTTTTCAGTGTTATGACCACTCATCGGTTCCCCCTCCGCAACAACGCCACGCAGCGACGTTCAGATGGTGACGGACGTTAGATCGTCGCCGAGCACGATGTCGCCGGAAAAGTGCGCTGCAGCGATTGCTCGCCATTCGTCCTCTTGCCCCGGCCCAATACCTGGCACGTAATGAGTGAGGATGAGCGTCTTCACACCCGCTTTGGTTGCTGTCTGGGCCGCCTGTTCAACCGTGGAGTGATAGTCGAGGATGTCCTGGAAACGCGGGAGCGGGAAGAGTTTCACGATGTCATCGCGCAAGACGGTCTGCACATAGGCCGTGGCCCCAGCGCAAAGCTCGTCAAGGGCCGAACACGGGATGCCGTCGCCACCAAGCACAACTGAGGTTCCGTCGTGTTCAAGTCGAAATGCGACCGTAGGTTCCACCGGTTGGTGATTCGTTGCGCCAACACGAACAGCAACGTCGCCGATTGTGAAACTGTCACCCGGCGCAACTTCCACAACGTTCACTACCGGCGGTTCGTTTAGGTCGTCGTGGTGATCCATGCGATAACCAACATCCAGCGACAGCATCTCCATCATCTTCGTCACAACGAAGTCGAGTCCGACCGGTCCGTAAACCGTGATCGGTGCCGATTCGGTCGACATGATCCAGCGCGTGGTGATCACGTCGTTGAGGTCGGTGAGGTGATCGCTATGTAGGTGTGTCACGAGAATCGCGGAGAGGGCAGCAGGACCAGCGAATGCACCCGCAAGGCGCATCACGACGCCACGACCGGCATCACACAAGACCACCTGCTCGCCAGCACGAACCAAGGTCGAGGGGCCGGCCCGATTGGGATCGGGGATAGGACTTCCAGTGCCGAGAAGGGTGATGTCCATGGCGAGCCTCCACTGACTCTTGTCGAAGGTTCTGACAATAGTTGTGACCAAACTTCTCTGCTCGGTGTTCGGTGAAGCGGTCTCACGGCCCCGATCTACCCTCTCGCCCATGACCAGCGACATCATCGA
>CANGMY010000059.1 GCA_947455015.1 Microthrixaceae bacterium
CGTGGTTGTCGTCGTATCTAACGCCCCTGCCGTTCCAATCCCGAACGCGAACGTCCCAATCATCAGTGCCAGAACCGCGGCACCAAGGGCCGCAATCGAGGCTCGACGGGGGGCGGACGGGCTCATCACGGTCACAACCCTAGACCGGCAAGATGCGCAGGCCGGGGCGGTCAGCGCTGATGTTGTGGGCAGGAATAGGTCGTTCGACCACCGATCGTGCGTCGCAACAGCACCGCTCCATCAGTCGGGCAGGTGCCACCTCGATGGCGCGACTCTTGAAGATCGCCCATATGCGATCCACCTCGCCGACCAAGCACGCGCAAGGTGGAGCGCATTGATTTCCGCAGTGCCGCAACTTCCTCTGCGTTCAACGAACCTGCAGCACGACCAGGATCAAACCCCGCACGCCACAAGGTTTCGTCGGTCAGCAAATTGCCAAGTCCAGCGATGCGGGACTGATCCATGAGTCGGGCTTTCAGCGGTGCATTGCTGTCGGCCAGGATCGCTTTGAGCTGTGCAAGCGAAACATCGCCAGCGTCGGGGCCAAGGCGCTCTTCGTCGGGATCGAGTTCTACTCCCCCGAGTCGACGCGGATCTCGCAATCGCAGTGCGCCACCTCCGTCGAAGTGAACAACGAATCGTTCCCACGCCGGATCTTTGCGGTGACTCGAATACTCCAAGCCATCGATGGCATCCACGCCATCAAGTTCCAACACACCCGTCATACCGAATCGCAGACCGAGCGTCGGGCCGTCATCGCTTGTGTCGAGCAACAACAACTTTCCGCGACGTCGATCGTTCACAAACGTGCGGCCGACTAATGCGGCAACAACTGCGGCTTGATCGGTGCCACCTTTGAGAAACCATGCGTCCGGAGCATCAACCGCAACGATGCGACGACCCAACGATGCTGCAGCTGCACGCCGGTAGATCTCGATTTCGAGCATCTCCGGCATGATGACTACTTGATCTGATCGATGGCTTGCGCGAAATCGGCGATGAGGTCGTCCGCATGCTCCAGACCAACCGATACACGAATAGTCGAGGGCTGAATGCCGGCGGCTTCAAGTTCTTCTGGACTCAGACCAACATGCGTGGTTGATGCAGGATGGGTCACCAAAGTTTCAGGCCCGCCAAGCGAGGTTGCCAACTGCGCGATCTGCACCGCTTCAACGAAGGTGCGGCCAGCGTCAAGCCCGCCAAGAAGTTCAAACGCCAACTGGCCACCGGGGATATCGAGTTGTCGCTGCGCAAGTTCGTATTGCGGATGCGATTCGAGGCCCGGCCACCGCACCGACGCGACCTTCGGGTTTGCTTCAAGGAAGCGAGCGATTTCACCGGCGTTCTTGCTCTGACGTTCGAGACGAACGCCCAACGTACGCAAACCACGCAGCGCGTTCATCGCATCAAACGGCGATGCAACTGCACCTTGAATCACGGCGAAGGAATAGAGCCAGTCGATGTAGTCAGCAGCCCCGGCAACCACGCCGATCGTCGCGTCGTTGTGGCCGGCGATGCCCTTCGTTGCCGAATGAACGACGAGGTCGATACCGAACTCGAGCGGACGCTGCGCAAACGGCGTGGCGAACGTGGAATCGACCACCTTCACCGGGCCCATGATTGCGCCGATTTCCGCAAGGTCGACGAGATCAAGACGAGGGTTTGCTGGAGTTTCGGCGTAAATCATCGTGGTTCGGCCCGGGATGACCGCAGCAGCGAACGCGCCGGGTTCGGTTCCATCGACGAATGTGACGTCAATGCCAAAGCGCGGGCACACCGCTTGGAACAACAATTGTGTTGCGCCGTAGAGCTGGTTCTGCGTAACGATGTGATCGCCCTTCGAACAAAGGCCCAACACAACGGCACTAATCGCGCCCATGCCCGATGCAAAGGCACGTGCCTTTTCCGCACCTTCAAGTTGCGCAATTGCATCTTCGAAACCAGCGACCGTGGGATTGCCGTAACGGGCATAGAAGCGCGATGGCCCGACACCCGTCGCCATCTTGCGCGCTTCATCGACCGTTGGCGTCACGAACGTGGTCGTAGCCCAAAGGATTGGCGCGAGGGCGGTGTCGTTGTCGGCACGACCAGCGCGAATCGCGCGAGTTTCGGGGTGAAGGTTGGAGGTGTCGCGTTCTTCAGTCATGAGTTCGTCAGTTTCGTTTCAATTTCAGCAAGGAACGGCTTGAGTGCAGCGCCAACGGCCTGATGTTCAGTAAGGAAACCGTCGTGGCCAGCCTTGGAATGAATGATCTCGTGACGGCTGCTTCCACCGTTGCTCACGATCTCATCGTGCAAGAACTGTTGCTGGCGCGTTGGGTACAGACCATCAGTACTGATGGAAAGTGTGAGCACTGGGGCCGTAATTCGAGCGAGGGCGCGCTGCAACCCGCCACGACCGCGACCGACGTCGTGGAGATCCATTGCTTTGTTGATGACCAAGTACGAATTGGCATCGAAGCGGCGGATCAACTTCTCGGCTTGATAGTCGAGGAAGCCCTCAACCGCGAAGCGCTGCCAAGGAGTAAAGCCTCGGTCCATCACGTCTTTCTCGCGACGGCCCTGCTTTGTGTCAATAAGTTCTTCACTCTGGTAGGTGAGCGTCGCTTGTTCGCGCGCCAGACCAAGCCCGAAGTGGGGGCCTTCGTTCGGAGCCGCGTCGTAGTAGTCGCCACCATTCCATTTGGGGTCGAGAACGATTGCGCTTCGTTGCACGCTCGACTGACCAATCTGAAATGCGCTTGCGGCAACGCAAGTTGCAAGCGGTGCAAGCGAATGCACACGCTCGGGGAACATGATCCCCCATTCAAGAACCTGCATTCCGCCCATTGAGCCGCCGACAACCGATAGCCATTTCGCAACACCCAGTTCATCGGCAACCGCAGCTTGCGTACGAACAATGTCTCTGATTGTTACGACAGGGAATGACGAACCGTAGGGACGACCGGTTTCTGGATTGGTTGACGAAGGGCCGGTGGTTCCTTGACAGCCACCAAGAACATTCGTGCATACAACGAAGAACCGATTCGTGTCGATCGCTTTGCCCGGACCAATGAGCGGATCCCACCAACCTTCGGTGGGATGTCCGGGACCGCTCGGGCCTGCGGCATGACTGTCACCAGTCAGCGCATGACAAACAAGAATTGCGTTTGATGCATCGGCATTGAGTTCACCCCAGGTTTCGTAGGCAACGGTCACGCCCTTGAGCGAACCGCCGCCTTCAAGTTGAAACCGGCGATCGGGATCAAACGCGACAAACCGCCGTTGACCCACAGGGTCACCGGGACGCCACGCGCCAGAGGCGGGTAGCAGGTCGGCGCTCAATGGCGCCCGACGGTTCGCTTCGGTCAAAGCATCTCCTCGAACTGGTTGTTGCCGACACCGGAAGGTGGAAGCCGCATCCCCACCAAAGGTGGGTTGGCACCTTGGGTGTTCGCCCCAGGTTGCCGAGCCCGGAAAACCGAGCCACTCGTGATGTGAGGAGTAATGCTGCCAGCCCAACAGGGCCGAGGTCAAAGACCGGCGGTTTTCCCTTGGCGTTTCCGGCGCTTCGACCGCAGGGTCCACCACTCCAGGACCACCGTCTGTTCGTTTTCGCTCAGCCCATAGGCGGACGTGAGGGTCCGGACTGCAGTCGTTAACTGCCCCGCGCGGAGTTGGTCAGAGCCTTTGATCCATAGTTCGCGATCGGTGGGCAAAGGGAGCTGTTCGAGTTGCGTCGCACTCAAGCGGACGGCTCCAGGACTTCTCGCAGTGCCTGCGGCCTGACGCGCCGCCCACACCGACGCCGGCGGCGCGATCAGCGCGGCAAGCAGAAGATCGAGGGTACCCGCTTCATCGGTGTGTGGGAGCACGGAAATCACCGGAACCGATGGCCACAACATTCCGTCGTAGTCAGCAACCGCTTCGATGACGCGAGTCTGTGTGGCAACCAACAATTTCGGACGCTTGCGAAGTTCGAATGGCTTCGAAAGTTTCGCAACATCGACAACCGGTTCTGCGAACGTCGTTCCCGCAATCCGAGCTGCGCGCGTTCCCCACAACAACTTCGCTGGATCAATCAATCCGACAGTGATGAGTTTGGGGAAGTCTGCGCTTTCGCTACCGGCGCTCCCCCGCTCAACCGTTGCAGCCGCAACGTCGTAGAACTCGTGACGAAAACCGGCCGTGCAATCAGCAAGCGATGAAAGTGGCGCACCGTTCAATCGCATTGAAGGCACGCCCATTGCTTCAGCAGCGAGTTCGGTCCAGGTTGGAATGACTTGGCTGTCAGCCACCGATTCAGTCGCTGTTGGCTTGCGCAGCACCGGCGCACACACGCTGACCGCGGCATCGAACAACTGGTCGTCAGGAATCCAGATCGATTCGAGTGCATCGCTCACCAGATCGCGCACCATCGCACCATCTCGAGACCCAAGCACCGACAACGGCTGAACGAATACCACGGATCCCCCAGCACGAACAGCGTCAAGCGCGCGCACCAACAACACACCGGCGGTATCGGTGTAACCCGCTGGTCGACCAAGGATTCGCGCGGCACCGGCAACCGCGCTTTCGTCGCGCACCGTCGCGCCGGCCAGTTGTCCGCCAAACGGCGGATTCCCAACGACAACATCAAGGCGGCCGTCTTCAGGCCACGCGTCATTCAGCGCATCACCGACGAAAAGATCGAAAGGAAGTTCTTGTTCCCCCGCTTCGACCCCGTGTACATGGGCCCAACCCAGGAGTTCGGCACGCGCAACCTCGAGAGCGTCGGGATCGATATCCATGCCCCGCAAACATGCGAGCGCATCGAATGGCGTTCTTCCGGCTGCAACCAATGCGTCGGCAGCCGCCAGCAAAAAGACCCCCGCGCCGCAGGTGGGATCACACACCGAGAATGGCGCGCCCGATGCGATCGTTCGACGATGAGCGGCAAATGCACGCTCTACTAGCTCATCGGCAACATCACGAGGCGTGTAGTGCACACCGTCGCGGCGCCGACGCTTCGGGTCGAGCGAGGTTTCGTAGTCCCGACCGAGATCGGACACGTTCAGCGTGTTGCGGAGTCGGCGCGCGGATCCCAGGAAGCGAGATCGGCAAGACGCTTATCGTTCGAGAACACCTCGACGATGGGCTGATCGAGCTTGAGGCGCTTGAGCAAACGCTTGACCTCAAGTTCTTCGTTCCACATCACGAGAGTGGCGACAACACCCTTGGCGCCAGCTCGCGCCGTACGGCCCGAACGATGCAGGTACGCCTTTGAATCTTCCGGTGGGTCGTAGTGAATGACAACATCAACTTCGTCGACGTGAATGCCACGAGCAGCTACATCGGTGGCAATAAGTGCTTTCAACTTTCCGTCGCTGAAATCCTTGAGTGCCTTCTCGCGCTGGCTCTGTCGAAGATCACCATGAATCGACGCTGCCTCGACACCTTCACGACGAAGATTCTCGGCAACGCGATCGGCGGCACGCTTGGTGCGCACAAAGACAATCGTGCGGTTTGAATTGAGAATGATCGCAGCGGCGACCTTCACCTTGTCCATGTCGTGCACCTGAAGAAAGCGATGCTGCATTTGTTCGACCGTGACCTGCTCGGACACAACCTCGTGCATAGCGGGATCGGTTTGATACCGCTTGATGAGTGTGTCGACAACACCATCGAGCGTGGCCGAGAACAACAGGGTCTGGTGTTGGCCGGGAACGTGGCGAAGGATCCACTCGACCTGCGGAAGAAATCCCATATCGGCCATGCGGTCGGCTTCATCGAGCACAACCTGAGTGATGTCGTCGAGGAAGATTTCCTTGCGCTCGATCATGTCGATCATTCGACCAGGAGTGGCCACAACGATCTCGACACCCTTTTCAAGTTCCGCAACCTGCGTTTCCATTTTCGCACCGCCGTAAATCGCGGTGACGGTGACGTCGCGAACAACACCAAGCGGTGCGAGTTCATCGCGAACCTGCGTTGCGAGTTCACGCGTGGGAACGAGAATGAGCGCTCGGGGGCGACGGGCTTCAGCACCCTTCACCTTTTCGAGCAGCGGAAGACCGAACGCAAGGGTCTTGCCCGAACCGGTCTTGGCCTTGCCGCACACATCTCGTCCAGCGAGTGCATCGGCAATGGTGAGTTCTTGCACCGCGAACGGCGACATGATGCCGCGTGATTCGAGTGCGGCAGTGAGATCAGGCGAAACGCCGAGATCGGCAAACGTTGTCATGAGCTGGCTTTCCAAGAGGGAGGATGCGACACCCCTCCGGATGCCGCTAGACGACCGACGGCCGTCCCAACGCCCTCAATCCTACCGGCCGATACCTGAATGACCCATTCGGGAGCGATCCCAACTCAGGAAGCGAGTGTGAACGCTCCGCCTTGCACAATCTGCACCGCTGCGGGGTATGTGGGCTCATGAGCCGAGTCGTACCCGAAGGGGCCGAGCACAGTTTGTACAGTGCCGATCTTGCTTAGAGCAGCCTGAATATCCGAAGCAGCAGTTGACTTCGCAGTCTTCATTGCGGCCAGAACGACTTGGATCGCGGCATAGCCCTGAGCAGCGAACGAATCGGGAGCGACATTGTTCGCCTTGGTGTAGGACTCAACGAACTTCTTCGACTGTGAATTGGTCGAGTTGATGTTCCACGATCCCGAAACGATGAGGCCATCGGCCGATGCACCGGAAGAAGCGATCACGGCAGCAGAATTGAAACCATTCCCGCCAACGCGAACGGCCTTTGATGAACCAGTTGCGACCAAGAAATCGTCGGCGACTGCAGATCGCAACGCAAAGAAGATTGCATCGGGAGAACCACTCATTGCTGCTGACGCGATTGAGTCAACCGATGTCGATCCTTCGGCGTACTTCTGCTCACTGGTGATATCGATGCCGGTTGCTTTCGCGGCAGCTCGGAACGACGCCGCTGAACCCGACGAGTAACCATCGGATGGCTCCCAAATAAGTACCGCGGTCCTCACGGCATTCTTGGAGGCCGCGTACCTAACCGAAGCACTCACCATCGCGTTCTCCGAAAGCGAAACTCGCCATACGACGTTTCCAATTGACGCCATGTCAAGCACCGCGTTGGTGACCCCCAGAACCGGAACGCCAGCAGCTTGGGCAATCGGATCAGCCGAAACGGCAACGGGAGACAATGTCGGACCGAGCACGATCGATGCCCCATCGGAAATCGCCTTCTTCATCGCGTCGGTTCCCGCTTGCGCGTCGGAAAGGTCGTCGTAGGTGCGCAAGTTGATTGAACCGTTCGCCAGTTCGTTCACCGCCAACACCGTTCCGTTCTGTTGCGTCACACCATAGGCGGCAGCGCTACCGGTGCTGGATGCAATCGACGCAACCGTCATCGGTTCCTTTGAACCTGAAGCGGAAGACGAACTGCACGCAGCAGCTCCGATGGCAAGTATCAGAGCGAGCGCGGGAAGAACAACACGAAAACGACGCATGGGAGTGTCAGGAAACCTTTGACTCGATGGCTGCGACGATTTCGTCGGCTTCAGGATCAACAGTGGGACGGAAACGGGTAACCGAACCATCGGCACCCACAAGGAACTTCTCGAAGTTCCACTGCACGTCGCCGGCATCGCCAGCCGCGTCGGCGACAGCGGTGAGTTCCGAATACAGACGATGACGACTGTCGCCGTTCACATCAATCTTCTCAGTGAGCGGGAATGACACGCCATAGGTAGCGGAGCAGAACTCGGCGATTTCCTCGGGCGTACCTGGTTCCTGACCCATGAACTGGTTGCACGGGACACCAAGCACGGTGAACGAGTCGCCGCCGAAGCGCTTCTGCAGACGCTCAAGACCTTCGTACTGCGGTGTGAGTCCACACTTCGAGGC
>CANGMY010000060.1 GCA_947455015.1 Microthrixaceae bacterium
AAGACGCAATCGACACACCGCGCCTTCCGAGAGGCACAGACCCGTCGCCCATGGAGAATGAGCAAGAGGCTGAACCGCCCCCAATCCTCCGGCGGGATCATGTCGTTGAGGACGTACTCAACTTTGACCGGGTCAGTTTCCGTGGTGAGGCCAAGTCGAAGCGACAGCCGCCCGACGTGAGTATCGACGGGCAGACCCGGAAGGTCCATCGCAACGCTTCGCACGACGTTGGCGGTCTTTCGACCGACGCCCGGAACCGTGACGAGGTCCTCCATCGAGGAGGGAACCTCAGCGCCGTAGCGCTCGACGAGAGCTTGGGCCATGCCGATCAGCGACCGGGCTTTGTTCTTGTAGAAGCCGGTACTGCGAACCAACTCTTCGACCTCAAGTGGATCGGCGACCGAAAGATCTTCCGGCGAGGGAAACCGAGCGAACAATGCTGGGGTCACCTGGTTCACCCGAACGTCGGTGCACTGGGCCGAGAGAATCGTGGCGGCCAAGAGCTCGTAGGGGTTGCGATGGTCGAGTTCGCACTGTGCATCGGGATATTCGAGGTCGAGTCGAGCGAGCGTCTCTTTCGCTCGACCTTTCGGAGAACGGGGCTTGGCCATGAGGACGGGACCCTACCGCCGTCAGCACCGGTAGGGTCCGCCCGTGCGCAATGAACATCGCGACGACGCAGGCCAGCTCCTCTCGCTGGAAACAGAACCCGCCACCGAGGCCGACACAGCGGAAGCAGCCGCGGCCGGACTCGACCTTGCTCGATGCATTCAGCAACTGCGGATCCCACTACCCCTCAACGATTCGTCCCCGCTGCTTCCAACCAGAGCCTTCGTTCCGGGCGTTGATGACGCCGCGTTCCTAGGCGTGAACAACCGTGCGTTCGAATGGCATCCCGACCAGTCGAACTGGACGAGCGCGCAACTCAACGGTCGACTTCGCGAACCGTGGTTCGACGCCGAAGGGTTTCTCCTCCACGAAATCGACGGAGTTCTTGCGGGCTTCTGCTGGACGAGGGTCCATCCTGCAACGGCAACCGATCCTGAGCTCGGAGAGATCTATGTGATCGCCGTCGACCCCGCCTTCCATGGGCAAGGCCTCGGCCGCTCGCTCACGATCGCCGGACTCGCGCACCTTGCATCCAAATCTGTCACCCTCAGCAAGCTCCATGTCGAATACGACAACCTCGCAGCGCAGTCGTTGTATCGAGATCTCGGATTTGTTGAACATGATTCTCACTGCTGGTGGGGCGTTGCCGAAGACGGGTCGAAATGACCACTGAATCGCTCTCGCTGTTCGATGCCGACCGTGAGGCACTCACCACGATCCTCGATGGCGAGCCCCGCTATCGCCTCGACCAACTCTGGAAGGGGCTGTATGTCGACTTCGCCGAACCGAAGGACATCACCTCGCTTCCGGCTTCGCTTCGAACCCGACTGAGCGAAACACTTCCGACCGCACTTGAGATGGTCACCGAATCATCGACTTCCGATGGCAACACCGTGAAGTGGTTGTGGCGCCTTCCCGACGGCGCTTCCGTCGAAACCGTGTTGATGCACTACCCGGACCGTTCAACGGTGTGCGTGAGCACGCAAGCCGGTTGCGCGATGGCGTGTGGATTTTGTGCGACTGGGCAGGGTGGTTTCGAACGAAACCTGACTGTCGGCGAAATTGTCGAGCAAGTTGTCCGCGCAGCACGACGAGCGAACGAAGGGCCAACACCCCGACGCGTTTCAAACATCGTGTTCATGGGAATGGGCGAACCCATGGCGAACTACGACCGCATGATCGGCGCGGTGCATCGCATCCATGGCGACATCGGCATTTCTGCTCGACACCTCACCATTTCAACGGTCGGCATTATCCCCGGCATTCGTCGCCTCACCGACGAACCGCTTCCAGTAAATCTTGCCGTGTCACTTCACGCAGCGAATGACGAACTTCGCGACGAACTCGTTCCGATCAATAAGCGCTACCCGCTTTCCGACCTTTACGACGCATGCGAGGACTACCTCAAGGTAAAGAACCGCCGCCTTTCGTTCGAGTGGGCGATGATCGCTGACGTCAACGATCGACCGAGCGATGCACGCGAACTTGCGGCGGCGACTCGTCGATTGCGCGCCCATGTGAATTTGATTCCACTCAACGACACACCTGGTTGGCCAACGACGGGTTCGTCGCCAGCGAAGGTCAAGGAATTTGCGGATCAGTTACTTGATCTCGGGGCAAATGTCACTGTTCGTGCAAATCGCGGCAACGACATCGATGCTGCATGCGGACAGCTACGAGCGAATCACAACGGACCGACAGTTACTGAAGTGCCGGCACGGATTGAGCGAATCAAACGTTCTCCTGGCGCTACCGACTGATTCGGCCAGACGACCGAGTCGACAACATCGGCACCGACGTAGGCGCCGACACCAATCACGCTTCCGCTGATGTCAACTCCATGCTCAATCGTGGCGCCGGCCCCGACAATCGCTGAACCATTGAGTGCAACTGCAGCAAGATTTGCTTCGAGGTAATCGAGCGGAGTGCCGCAATCGATGAGCGCACCGTGGTGGTCAAGAACTTCGAGTTCGCCGCGAGCAAACGTTTCGCTCCAGACAACCTCGTAGAGACCAGTGGGTTGCTCGACGAGATCTTTCGTTACTGACCACGGCAGTGTGCTGGCGACAATGCGCGCACGCGGACCAAACCCACCGTCACCGTTCACCATGACTCGCACTGTTTGTCCATCCCAGCCTTCGACCAGCGGAGCCAGCGAAGTTGGCGACCACGTATCGGCATTCACGACAACCGCGCCGCGCCCATCGATCCAGTTGCGCAAGTGGGCGATGCCCCCGGCAGTCCCCAACGCTTCGCCTGACTCAACCGAAACGGTGACGGCATCGCCCCATTCATGGTCGAGGTGGCTAATGACCGAATCGGCAAAGTGATGCGCATTCACCGCCATGTCCGAGGTCACGAGTTCGAGTCGGTCAAGAGCGAGATCAACCAGTGCCCGATTCCCGACTGGGCAGAGCGCCTTGGGCATCAACCCTGAAAGTGGTGCGAGCCGCGTCCCCGCTCCGGCAGCCAACACCACGCCCACAAGGTCGGAGCGAGAAATTCGATTCGCTGGTGCAGCAACCGGTTCCATCCCTGACAGACTCGCACCCCATGGAGACCCGCCGTTGGACAAACCCAACCCAGCCCCAAACCCTTCAGATCGCGGTGTACCTGCTGTACATCAATGCCGTGTTCACCGCCCTGCTGGGCGGATTCATGAGTCCGCTCGGACTGATACTCGTGATCGGTCAGGGCGCAGCCGGATTCGGCATTGCCAACGAAAAGCGCTGGGGCTATTGGTTGGGCGTCGTGATCGCGACCATCGGACTCCTCCCCTTCCTCATTTCGATCGCCAGCAACGGAGTCGGTTCGGTTTTCGACTTGAGCTTCTTGCTGTCACTCGTCATGCCGCTGGCACTGTTCGGCCTGCTCCTCCACCACCAAAGCCGCGAGTACCAGCGCATCTGGTTCTCTTAATCGGTCATGGAGTTCAACCTCGCAGAGGTCATCAGAGCTGTGGCTCACGCTGTGCCCACACGTGAAGCACTGGTGCATGACGAAAAACGTCTGACATACGCAGGGTTCATGGGTCGCGTCGATCGACTGGCATCAGCGCTCGCACACCGCGGCTTTGGCCATCAGACCGATCGGTCGCAACTGCAGAACTGGCAAAGTGGCCAGGACCACTTGGCGCTGTACCTCCACAACTGCCCCGAATACATCGAGGGCATGGTGGGCTCCTACGCGGCGCGTCTCGCTCCGTTCAACGTGAACTATCGCTACGTCGCCGAAGAACTCCGCTACCTGCTCAACGATTCACAAGCACGAGTGATCATTTTTCATTCTGCGTTTGCCGCAACGCTTGATGCGATTCGCAACGACCTTCCAGAACTCAAACTTCTTCTGCAGGTGGACGATGGCAGCGGAACACCACTCCTTGCCGGAGCCGAGTGGTACGAGGATTTCCTCGCGTCTGCACCTATGACGCCACTTGAAACTCCCTCGCCCGATGATCTCTACATCCTCTACACCGGCGGAACGACGGGAATGCCAAAAGGCGTGCTTTGGCGACAGGGCGACATCTACCCCGCTGCACTTGGCGGACGAAAAATATCCACCGGCGCCGAATACGACTCCATCGAAGCGATCGTCGAAAACGCGCTTGAAGGCGGAATGCGCGTGTTGCCTTCTGCACCCTTCATGCATGGCGCCGCCCACTGGATGGCACTAAATGCGCTGGGAAACGGCAACACCATTGTCCTGCCCCGCAACGCTTCAACGTTCGATTCGGTGGACTTCTGCAACACGATTGAGCGAGAAAAGGTCAATATCGCTCTCATCGTCGGCGACGCGTTTGGTCGACCACTTCTCGATGAACTCGATCGCGGGACTCACGATCTTTCCTCGCTTGTTCTTCTCATCAGTGGCGGTGCTGCGCTTAGTGCACCAGTGAAAACTGCGCTCCTTGAACACCTTCCGTCGGTGGCAATCATGGACGGACTCGGCTCTTCCGAAACCGGACAACAAGCGAGTCAGGTCGTTAGCGCCGGAGCACCAATCACCACGGGAACGTTTAAGCCCGGCACGGGCATGGCAATTGTCTCGGCCGAACTCGATCGGCGCCTCGAACCCGGCCACGAAGATCTCGGTTGGTTGGCGCAATGCGGTCGCGTTCCTCTCGGCTATTTCGGCGATGCCGAAAAAACTGAACGCACCTTCCCGACCATCGATGGCGTTCGCTATTCGGTACCCGGCGACCGCGCTCGTGTCACTGCCGACGGAGTTCTCGAGCTGCACGGCCGCGATTCGGTCACCATCAATTCCGGCGGCGAGAAAATTTTCGCCGAGGAAGTAGAAGCTGCCCTCGCTCATCACCCCGCCGTGTACGACGTCATCGTCGCTGGTCGGCCGTCTGAGCGTTGGGGCAACGAGGTCGTCGCCATCGTGCAGTTCCGCGAAGGCACGACTGCAACGATCGAGGAGCTTGTTGCGGTCTGCGCGGACCACATCGCTCGCTATAAGTGCCCCAAAGACATCGTGGTGGTGCCCAAGATCGAACGCTCGCCTGCAGGCAAGGCCGACTACCGATGGGCTCGTTCGGTCGTGATCGGACCTGACGCCTAAAACATCACAAAGCCGACACCATCTCAGGCCAGTGGACCCCTAACCTTCCGCTTCTGTGAAGCATGCCAAGGAACCCCAACTCTCACGAGGGAAGTTGATCATTCTTGGCATCGTCATCCTCGCGATCGGCGTTGGCGCAGCCTCGTTCTCCGCGGGTCGATCTTCTTCGTCTCAAAAATCGAGTTCGAGCACTGAGTCGACAACCAAGCCAACTGCGCCAAACAAGAAGGACCCCTACGCGCAGTATCGAGTGAAGGGCTGGATCGCCGAGGAAAACGCGAAGCCGGGCACCACCGATTGGATGGTTCCTGACGACAAGGCCGCATGGGCCAAGGTCGAAGGCTTCTTCGATGCAACGAGCATCGATGTCGGCGGTTCCGTCGTCCTCAAAACGTCAACGCGCGCCGCGGCGTGGCAAGTTTCGGCCTATCGCATCGGTTGGTACGGAGGCACTGGCGGTCGCCTCATCTGGAAGAGCGAACCGATGACCGGCGTCAACCAGCCCAAAGCGACACAGGTCGGAACACCAAAAGCGTGGGTCGCACCTTGGGCTCCATCACTCACGGTGCAAACCGACTCCACATGGCCGCCAGGTCAATACATGTTCAAACTCGAAAGTCTCGACGGTGGAGCTTCCTATGTTCCGCTTGTAATTCGCGACGACAAGAGCACATCTGACTTGCTCATGCAGAGCGCTGTCACAACATGGCAGGCCTACAACGGTTGGGGCGGCGCCAGCATTTACACCGGCACCAACGGCCGCGCCGATGCTGTCAGTTTCGATCGGCCCTACACCGGTAACGGCAGCGGCGAGTTTCTTGGCCGCGAACGAGAGTTCATCGAATTTGTCGAGCGAAATGGGTTCGATGTTTCATACTGGACGAACATCGACCTTCATCAGCGCGGAGAGTTAGCCAAGAACCATCGCGGCATCGTGATTCCCGGCCACGACGAGTACTACACGGTCGAGATGCGCAAGAACCTTGAGGCAGCGCGTGACGCCGGCGTCAACATTGGTTTCTTCGGAGCCAACAACGTCTACCGCCGCATCCGTCTCGACAACGCCGAGAGCGGATCAAACCGCGTCGAGATCAACTATCGCGATGCAACTCGCGATCCTCTCAATGGCAAAGACAACGAACGCGTCACAACATCGTTCCGTGAAAGCCCATCGCCGAATCCGGAAAGCACACTCACCGGTTCGTATTACGAATGCAATCCCGTTGAAGCTGATTGGGTTGTCGGCGATGCGTCGATGTGGATGTTCGAAGGTTCCGAATTCAAAAATGGCGACAGGGTCACAAAAATGGTCGGCAACGAATACGACCGAGTGACGCCGAGCGCACCCACACCGGCGAACATTCAGGTGCTCGCACATTCGCCCGTCACGTGCCGCGGAAACGCATCCTTTGCTGACTCGACCTGGTACACGGTCCCGAGCGGCGCTGGCGTGTTCACAGCCGCGACCTTTGGATGGTCTCCGCGACTTCTTGAAGCGTGTCCTGCGGGACCTCCGACGACCCCAATCTGCAAACTTCAAAAAGTGACCCGGAACATCCTCACTGCCTTCTCGGAAGGTCCCGCAGGTATCGCCCACCCAAGTGTCTCGAACCTCTCGAAATTTGGAATCGCGACGCCGAGAGCACCGTCGACAACCTCAACGACGACCCCGCGATAAGTCCGCCGCCACTCAGGGATCTGGCATTTGGTCCCTGCTTCGTCACTGACGCCGATCGGCCCGTAGGCTGAGAAGGTGACCGAGATGGACAGCCAGCAACTCCCGCAAGGCGAAGAGAAAGTCCGTGCCGTTCGATCAATGTTCGACGCGATCGCTCCCCGCTACGACCTCGTCAACCGAATCATGACGTTCCGCATGGACGTCCGCTGGCGCACACGCACTGTTCGCGACCTTGGACTTCCCGACGGCTCTCTCGTTGCTGACCTCGCGTGTGGCACTGGCGACTTCTGCCGTGAACTCCAAAAGCAAGGTCTTCGAGCAATCGGATTCGACCTTTCATTCGGAATGCTGGCTGCAGCACGCACCTCTGCGCCGCTTGCCGAGGCCGATGCACTTTCTCTCCCTGTTCCCGATAGTTCGCTCGACGGCATCACCTGCGGGTTTGCGCTTCGAAACCTCGTCGAACTCGACGGCTTCTTCACCGAACTCGCTCGTACCGTTCGCCCCGGTGGCCGCATCGCACTGCTCGAGGTTGCCGAGCCCCCCAATCGCTTCTTGCGTTGGGGACACTCGATCTACTTCGGTTCGATCGTCCCCAAGGTTGGCGGCCTTCTCTCCGACCCTTCGGCGTATCAGTACCTTCCAAAATCGGTTGCGTATCTCCCGGAACCGGGCGTGATGCTGCAAAGACTCGCCGACGCCGGATTTGTGCAGGTTGAACGCCAACTGCTTTCGACCGGCATTTCGCAACTCATCACCGCAACACGGAGCGACGACCAGCAGTGAACCAGACCGTGGGCCTCGTCGCTCGCACTCGTGCACTCGCGGTTGATCTCGACCTCGTTGCCCTCTGCGACGACACCGACATGCTTTTCGTCACCGATGGCGTTGGCATTGTCGGTATCGGATGCGCAGCGCGAATTGCTATTCCCCGC
>CANGMY010000061.1 GCA_947455015.1 Microthrixaceae bacterium
GCGAGCAGGCTGAGGCGATCGGCGTCTACCGAAACAGTTCCTTCGGAACGGAAGCGAGCCATCAGCTCCGCAATAGCGGCGCCATCGCGACCATGAATTTCGAACAACAATCGCTCGAGGTTCGAGGACACCTGGATGTCCATGCTCGGACTGAGGGTGGGATGAACCTCGCCGATCGTCATCGTTCCGGTGGTGAGGAACTGCGTGAGGATGTCGTTGCGATTCGAAGCGACAACAAATTGCGAGATGGGGGTACCCATTCGTTGTGCACCGTAACCAGCAAACACGTTGCCAAAGTTGCCGGTCGGCACAGAGAACGCAACGGGCCGGCCTGCCCCGCCGCCAAGACGAACGGCACACGTGACGTAATAAACCATCTGAGCCATAACGCGAGCCCAGTTAATTGAATTCACTGCAGAAAGATTTCGTGACTCACGGAACTGATCGTCGGCGAATAACGCCTTCACCATGTCCTGGCAGTCGTCGAATGTTCCTTGCACTGCGATGTTGTGCACGTTCGGCGCAAGCACCGTGGTCATCTGTCGCCGCTGAACATCGGAAACGCGACCCGCAGGATGAAGAATAAAAACTTCGGCAGTCGGTCGATCGCGAAGGGCCTCGATCGCAGCGCCGCCAGTGTCTCCAGAAGTTGCGCCGACGACGGTGACTTTCTCGCCGCGGCGTGTGAGTTCGTGGTCGAACAAACGGCCGACAAGCTGTAGCGCTACGTCTTTGAACGCAAGCGTCGGGCCATGGAACAACTCGGCGAGCCAGAAGTTGTCACCGAGGTCAACGATCGGGATCACGTCATCGGTTGCAAACGTTGCGTAGGCATCGGCGACAATCGTCGCGAATGCGTCACGCTCAATCGAACCTTCAACAAATGGCCACATGACCTCGGTGGCGATTTCGGAGTAGGACATCGACGCGAAGCGCTCGAATGCTCCGACCGTGAGCGACGGCCACTGCGAAGGAACGTAGAGACCGCCATCGATTGCCAAGCCAGCAAGCAAAACGTCGGCGAATCCCAGTTCGGGAGCGGCGCCGCGGGTGCTGACGTAGGTGATCGGAGCCACTAGCGATCTCCTTCTACAAGGACACGAATCGTTGATCCCACGCTTCGAACTGAATCCAGCGCACCAAGAGCGCCAAGCGTGGCGCGGACGTCACGTTCGGCCGCTGGATGAATAATGAGGTCGATGCGAGCCTCGTCGGCAACGTCGTCGGCGCCCGAGAGCGAATGCTGCTCCATCGAATCGATGGAAACGCCGTGTTCGCCGAAGACGCCAGCAATTGCGGCAAGAACACCCGATCGGTCATCGACGCGGAGGCTGAGATACCAGGATGCTTCGAGTTGTTCACCAGAGCGGAACGCCATCGGAACAAAGGTTCCGAGCGAGGCATGTGCACCACTCTGGAGATTCACCGCAGCATCGACGAGATCGCCAAGTACCGCTGAAGCGGTGGGATCGCCACCGGCACCGCGGCCGTAGAACATGAGATCGCCGACAGCCTCGCCTTGAACAAAGACGGCATTGAAGCTGTCGCGCACTGCCGCAAGCGGGTGCGCGTTCGGGACCAAGCATGGATGCACGCGAGCCGAAAGTTCATCGCCGCTCGGCGTAGAGAAACGCTCCGCAATAGCGAGAAGTTTGACGGCGTAGCCGTGGCGTTTGGCAAAGGCGATGTCATCGGCTGTCACCTTGGAAATGCCTTCGCACTGAACATCAGCGCTCGTAACTTCCGCTCCAAACGCAATTGACGCAACGATGGCGATCTTTGCGGCGGCGTCGTGACCTTCGACATCGGCCGTTGGGTCAGCTTCCGCGTACCCAAGTTCCTGTGCTTCGGCGAGCGCGTCGGCATACTCGGCGCCCGCTTCGGTCATGCGCGTGAGGATGTAATTGGTTGTTCCGTTCATGATGCCCATGACGCGAACAACTGGTTCTGCGAGCAGTGACTCTCGAAGTGGCCGGATGAAGGGAATACCACCAGCGACCGACGCTTCGAAGAGAAGATCGACACCAGATGCTTCGGCAGCAGCGAACAGTTCGGAACCATGCGCAGCGAGAAGTGCCTTATTGGCAGTGATGACAGGCTTGCCCGCAGCGAGAGCAGCGAGGATGAGTTCACGAGCCGGTGAAATGCCGCCCATAACTTCAACGATCACATCAATTGAAGGATCGGTAGCGACCGCCATCGCATCGGTCGTGAAGGCCGAACTCTCGATAGCAACCGATCGGGCTCTTGAACTGTCGCGCACCGCGATCCGGGAGATCTCGATTGAAAGTCCGGTGCGAGCTTGGATCGTTGAGTTCTGGCGATCGACGAGCGCGATGAGTGACGCCCCGACCGTCCCGCAACCTAGGACTCCAACTCGAATGACAGATCCATCCACGGCGGAGAGGCTACCGGCGCCGCGCCATAGCCCCCGACGGAATTTTCGATCAGCCCACGACCACGCTGACGATCGTCACAACAGCGGTAACGGCAAGCAGAATCGTGACGAGGCCTCGGAATCGCACCGGATCGACGTGCCCCCGAAGTCGAAGCCCAAGCGAGAATCCAATCGCCAATGCCGGAACTGCAACCAGCAACGCCAGCGCAACGTCTCGGGTGAAATGTCCGGTCGCACCGAAGAGCACGAGAGAAATCAGGCCAATTCCAACGAAGACCGCAGAGATAGTCCCGCGAAACGTGTGTGGAGAGAAGTGGCGGGCGTGGATTGCCATGACGAGAGGAGGCCCGTTTGTGGAAAGCGAGGTGCTCAGAACTCCACCGACAAATCCAGCAGCGAGATCGACAGGGACACTCGCGTGTTCGAGTTTGAACCCACGAAGGTTGAGAAGCAGGAAGACAACGATCACTGCGGCGAGACCCAACTTCAATTGCTGCGAACTGGCGAAATTGAGAATCACGAGGCCTAACGGAGCGCCAACAAAAGCAGCCAGCAAAAGTCGCTTGATCGTCGGCCTGTCACCGTGATGGCGTTCGGACCACGCCTGACCACCGCTGGTAAATGTCCCTAGCGTTGCGGCGATTACGACTGCCGCCTCAGTTGGAATTGCCATCGACATAAGCGGAACCGCAAGCAAGGCGAACCCAAATCCAGTGATCGTCTGAATGAGCGACGAAAGAAGGACCGCGAAAGCAACAAGAAGTAGCGCAGACGTCGACACCAACAGACCTAGTCGACTTCAAGAAGCAAGAGGTCATCGAGCGTTTCGCGACGCACAACGAGTCTTGCCTCTCCGTTAGCGACGAACACCACAGCAGGTCGCGTGACCTTGTTGTAGTTCGAACCCATCGAATGCCCGTATGCGCCCGTGACCGGGGTGGCGAGAATGTCGCCAACAACAAGGTCGGAGGGAACAATCGCATCGCGAACCAGGATGTCGCCCGATTCACAATGCTTTCCGACAACAGTGACGACGCGATCGCGATCGGCCCCAACTTCGCGTGGCAGGAACGCCTCGTAGCCACTTCCATACAACACAGGGCGCGGATTATCGCTCATTCCGCCATCGACAGACACATAGGTGCGGATTGAAGGAATGTCCTTAATGGTTCCCACCGAATACAGCGTGATTCCAGCCTGTGCGACGAGTGCTCGGCCGGGTTCAGCCGTGACATGTGCATCAATGCCGGCAGCGGCGCACGCCGCCTTCACAACCGCGCCCCATTCAGTGATGGTCGCCGATTCCTCGCCGGCGACATAGGCAACGCCGAGTCCCCCGCCCACAGAGAACTCGGGCAATCCGTGCTTCTGCACAAACGGCGCCATGACTTCGATGGCCATTTCAAAAAACTCTGCATCGAACACCTGCGAACCGATGTGCGCATGCAACCCGACCAAATCAATTGCCGGAGACAATGACACGCGAAGTACCGCTTCATCGGCCTGACCACTTGCGAGGCCGAATCCGAACTTGGAATCGTCCTGGCCGGTGCGAACGAATTCGTGGGTGTGCGCTTCAACTCCGGGAGTGACACGAATGAGCGCCTTTGGGACAGGCAAACCTTCCGAAACGAGAGATTCAATGCGATCGATTTCGTCGAACGAATCGATGATGATTCGTCCAATTCCTTCTGACATCGCGCGCCGCAGTTCTGCAGTGCTTTTGTTGTTCCCATGAAGAACAAGACGATCGGCAGGAACGCCCGCAGAACGGGCCACGTGATATTCGCCACCGGTCGACACATCGAGATTGCAACCTTCTTCCGCAGCAAGACGAGCCATCGCCTTACAAAGGAATGCCTTGGTTGCGAAGTTCACTCCAATTCCAAATGCCGCAACAGCTTCACGACAACGCGCACGAAGGTGTTCTTCGTCGTACACAAAGAGCGGCGTACCGAACTGCTCGGCAAGCTCGAGAGTGTCGCAGCCACCGATGATGAGTTGACCCTTGTCACCGATTGCGGCGTTGTCGGGCAGCAACGAGAAAGGAAGTGCGCTCATCAGTGGCTCACATTTGGTCGGGTGCACTAACACCCAACAGGTCGAGTCCAATTGCGAGACCAACTGATGCGGCTTCAACGAGATGCAAACGGGCCTGCGTAAGTTCGGCAGAGATGCCATCACCCATCACATAACAGTCGTGGTAGAAGCCGTGCACTGCACCAGCAAGTTCGCGCACCCATGTGGCAATGCGATGTGGCGCCCGATCGGTGGCCGCGGTCGACACCGTGTCGGGAAGTTCAGAGAGGGCACGAAGAACATCAAGTTCGCGTTCGTGCGTAAGGAGTGAAAGATCGACCTCACCCAATGGCACAACCGCAACGCTTCGTTCGGCCGCAACGCGGAAGATCGACTGGATGCGGGCATACGCCATTTGCACGTAATACACAGGGTTGTCCATCGCACGGCTCTTTACAACGTCGTAATCAAACGTCTGCGTTGAATCAATGGACTGCAACAGGTAGGTGAGTCGAGCCGAATCAGCGCCTACTTCGTCAAGAACCTCAGAAAGTTCGACGATGTCGCCAGCACGTTTCGAAAAGCGCACTGGTTCGCCGCCCTTCAACAGGTTGACCAACTGAATGATTGCGCACTCAAGTTCGGAAGGGTCATGACCAAGCGACTGCATCGCTGCCTTCATGCGCGGCACATAGCCGTGGTGATCGGCACCCCATACGTCAATGAGTAGGTCGTAGCCCCGGGAGAACTTGTCGCGGTGATAGGCGATATCAGGAAGGAGGTAGGTGAACTCGCCGTCGCTCTTAATGAGCACACGGTCTTTGTCGTCGCCGTAATCGGTTGAGCGAAGCCACACGGCGCCGTCTTCGTCGTACACAACGCCGCGCTCGCGAAGGTCGGCGAGCGTTACATCGATTGCGCCTGATGCAACCATCGACTTCTCACTAAACCAATTGTCGAATTCGACGTTCATGCGACTGAGCGTGAGTCGATGATCGGCGACGGCGCGGTCTTCTCCCCATTCGAAAACGTCGGCATCGGCGGGCATCTCTGCAGCCCACTCAACGATGTACTCGCCCTGATAGCCGCCCTCGGGCAACGGCGTTCCGTCGCGACGAGCTATCAGCGACGCAACGAACAACTGCATCTGTGTTCCGCGATCGTTGAGATAATTCTCGCGGTCGACGTCGTAACCGCAGCGTTCAAGGATTCGGGCGAGCGAATCGCCATAGGCCGCACCTCGACCATGACCCGCGTGCAATGGCCCCGTTGGGTTGGCACTCACAAACTCGAGCAACACCTTGACGCCCGAACCCGTTACTGCGCGGGCGTAGTTCTGAACGCCTGCGGTTTCAACATCGACAAGCACGTCATGCAACCACGAGTCAGCCAGCCGGAAGTTGACGAATCCCGGGCCAGCGATTTCCACCGAAGTCACGTGAGCAGGAAGGTCGGCATTGATGATTTCGGCCATGCGACCAGCGAGTTCGCGGGGATTCCAGCCTGCAGCCTTGGCCGTGGCAAGCGCGATATTGGACGACCAATCCCCATGCTCACGTCGGGCAGGGCGCTCAAGATGCACCGATTCGGGGATCGGCGAGATCTCGAGGGTCGACAATGCCGATCGCAGGGCGGTGGCGAGGGTGTCGCGAATCACTGAATCGGTCTCCCCGGGCGGGCGGACTGGCGGTATGGGACCGTCGAACCCTACCCCCGTGGCCCCTTTGTCCCCGCGTCCACTTTCGTTCGTGGCATCACCGTGCGTCGCCGTGCCGCAGGTCACCAGTGCGGTCGGCAGCACCGTTGCGCCCTACCATCAAGGGCCAATGACCATCCCCCCGACCTCCGAACTTCCCGACACGATGCTCGTGCGCGGCGGCCAGCCCGTTGACGGCGAGATCCACGTTCGCGGTTCGAAGAACGCACTCCCCAAGGCGATGGTCGCTGCTTTGCTCACGGTGGAACCCTGCCGACTCACGAACATCTCGGCCATCACCGACATCGCAGTCGTCGATGAGCTCATCAGCATCGCCGGTGGAACTGTCGTCCATGAGAACGACACCGTCATCATCACCGCTCACGAATTCCGGGCGTTGGCCGATGACGATGTCATGCGCCTCCACGCCGCAAGTCGAATTCCAGTCCTTACGACCGCGGTCTCACTCCACCGAACTGGGCACGCTGTCGTCGCCGCTCCAGGCGGATGTTCGATCGGACCGCGTCCCGTCGATTTCCACCTCAACGTGTTGCGCGCGTTTGGCGCTCGCGACATTCACCGCGAAGACATCATCGAACTTCATGTCGATCGCATGCGTGGCGCCCGGATCGAACTCCCCTTTCCTAGCGTTGGCGCAACGGAACAGTTCCTGTTTGCGTCCGTGCTCGCCGAGGGCGACTCAGAGTTGTCGAATGCCGCGATTGAGCCAGAAATCCTCGACCTCATCGCCGTGCTTCAAAAGATGGGCGCAATCATTTCGGTTGAACCAAACCGAACCATCCGCGTCACTGGCGTTTCCGAACTCGGCGGCTTCGAACACCGCGTCATCGGCGACCGACTCGAAGCGGCATCGTGGGCATCACTCGCGCTCGCCACAGGCGGAACCATCACAGTTCACGGCGTTCAGCAACAACTCCTTTCCACGTTCTTGAACATGTACCGCCGAGCAGGTGGAGACTTCAAGATCGATGCCGATGGCGACACGCTCACGTTTCACCGAGCTCGTCGGATGCTGCGCCCGCTTGCTCTCGAGACCGATGTTCATCCCGGCTTCATGACCGACTGGCAGTCGCCGTTTGTCACTGCCCTCACGCAGGCTGACGGCGTGAGCGTTGTGCACGAAACCGTGTACGAAGATCGCCTTGGCTACACCGATGCGCTCCGTAGCCTCGGTGCCCAGATCCAAGTCTTCACCGAGTGCCTTGGCCCGACTCGTTGCCGATTCGGCGCCGCCAACCATCGCCATTCCGCAGTTGTGGTTGGTCCCACGAAATTGCATGGCGCCGAGCTTGTGGTCCCCGATCTCCGAGCAGGATTTTCCTATGTCATTGCGGCCGCAGCCGCCGACGGTGAAAGCCTCATCCACGGCGTCGACCTTCTCGACCGTGGCTATGCCGACTTCCGCAGCAAGTTGTCTGCTGTCGGCGTCGAACATCGGTAACGCAGCCAACCAACCTCACGGAAGTATCGTCATCACCAATGAAGACCATCGGCAACATCCTGTGGTTCCTGCTCGGCGGAATTTGGCTTGCTCTCGGTTATGCCATCGGTGGTCTTGCGATGTGCATCACGATCATCGGCATTCCATTCGGCATTCAATCGTTCAAGTTGGCGGGCCTCGCTCTATGGCCGTTCGGCTACACCACCTCTA
>CANGMY010000062.1 GCA_947455015.1 Microthrixaceae bacterium
ACGCAGATAATCGGCGACCGACGCAAACACATCGGCCTGACGATCAAGAATTGGAACTGGATCACGCCCAGCGATGTCGGCAAGAAGTGGAAGTACTTCGTGACGAATGCGATTACGCACGAACATTGGGTCGACATTGCTGGGATCAGTAAACGGTTCGATCCCTTCGATCTCACAAACCCGTTCAGTTTCCAACCTTCGGAGATCCAGGATTGGATGACGAACGCCAGGACGAATTGATGCCAAACCATCGGGACCAGCGCCACGGAGCAAATTGACGATCATGGTCTCGGCCCGGTCATCGGCGGTGTGACCAAGAGCGGCATTGGGTCCGAGCACTGAATGGCGCGCCGACCGGGCGCGGGCTTCAAGGTTGGACCCGGGCTCCACCACCACCGTTTCTGAACGAAATGCTGCTCCGAGTCGTTCAGCGACGACCCGTACGCGATCGGCTTCAGTTTCAGAACCGGGACGCAAGCCATGATCGACGTGCACCGCGGTCACTTCGCAACCTGCCGCTACGGCCAACACCAGTAACGCCATCGAATCGGCGCCACCCGAGACGCCGCATACCAATGGAGTTCCCGCGACAGGAAACCTGCAGCGGGCGACGTACGAAGCGTGACGTTCAGCGAGCGAACTCACAGCGAATCGATTTCGTTCAGCCGGCAACCGGAAGAGCGGCGCCCATTCGATCGATCCACAGTTGCGGATCGCGGATTTCGAGAATGCTCGGGAGGTTTTCGGGCCCTTCCCACGCGCGCGATAACAACTGCTGACCGCCAGCGCGTTCAACATCGGTAATGAACGCTTCGCCCTGCGCGTACTGCGCCAACTTCGCCTGCAAACCAATCAGCTGCTGAAAGAAGCGCGCCATTCCACGCGCGGACTCGCGTCGTTCGCGCAAAACTTTTCCGAACCGATCTGCACTGGGCACCAGGTTGTGTCCGGCGCGATCCATCGTGATGTCGCCGTGTCCTTCGAGGAGGCTCATCATGCCGCTCACCTGATCAAGCACCGCGCGCTGCTCAGGACTCGCGATGAGATTCATCAATCCGCCATCGGCCAACGGTTTCTGACCTGACCGGATTGCAGTTGTCACGCGCGCAATCGTTTCGCTCATGCGAGCTGGATCGGGATCGATCGTGTTCATCGTTTCGTGCACGAGACCAAGAAAGTGTTCGCGCAACCACGGAACGCCAGTGAATTGCGCTCGATGTGTGACCTCGTGCAACGCCAACCACATACGGAACTCTTCAGGAGGAAACGCAAACTGCTTTTCCAGCGCGAGAACGTTTGGTCCGACGTAATAAACGATGTCTTGGTCTTGCGGATTTTCTTCTTCGATCACGAGAAGGTCGTATTGGCCCAAGACACGCGCAGACATCCAGCCCAACACAACGCCAAGCTCCGCCCCCGCAAGTCGGGCAGTGATCGGAGCGACTCGACTCGACGACACACGGTCACCGAACTTGTCGAGCATTGGCTCCAACAGACGTTGAAACGACGCGATGTTGGCGCGAATCCATCCGGGCCGATCAGTGACACGAGCGCGTGCGGGACCAGCAAGCGACCGCAGCCCGGTCTCTTGTGCCACGAGTTCTTCCGCGACGGCAGTCAGCCGATCGAAGTCGGGCTGCAGCGATTGATAGTGGTAACTGGCAGCGAAGGGGTCCTTCTTCGCGGTGCGGGTCGCGACCTTTTCGGCCACACCCCAATCGACCGCTGCGGCCACGTTGCTCAGCGCTTGGGATAGCGGGGAGCGACGACCTTCTTCAGGTACAGGCCAATGATGACCAGCAAAATCAGGATCGTCGGCAGCAGAAGTGCCGGCGCAATCCAAAACGCCCAAACCTGTGCGAACAGAAGTTCCATGGGTGCGATCCTAGGCCCCGCGGCCGGGCTCTCCGCCACTGTCGGGCCCAACTCCGCCCGAACCTTGGATCCGGAGATAGGTGAGCTTCTCCTCGATGCGGATTCGGAGGACCTCAGGGAATTCGACCGACTGGGTCTTGGTGGCGATGACCGTGCGGAGCTCGGCCTCGAAGTCGAAGGCCTCGAAACAGGGGCTGCAGGCCTCGAGGTGGGCCATGATCTGGTTCCGCTGGGTCTCGTTCAGTTCCGCATCGAGGAATGCGTAGACCTCGGCCAATGCCCGTTCGCAGTCAGGTGTCCCGGCAATTGGCTTGGCGGGACTGGAGTCGTGGTCGTGGGTCATGGCGGTTCTCAGGGGGCCTCGGGGACGGCGTCGGCCAGTCCTCGCTCAATGGCGAAGTCATGTAACTGCTTTTGGAGGGTTTTTCTTCCACGATGGAGTCGACTCATCACGGTTCCGATCGGAATATCGAGATCTTCAGCAATTTCCTTGTACGACAACCCTTCGACATCACTGAGGAGCACGGCCAGGCGATAGGACTCGGGTAGGGCGTCGATTGCCGCCTGCACGTCGGCATCGGTGAAGTAGTCCATGAGCTCGTCCTCGGCGCTGCGAGAGGCACGAGCCGCTTCCAGACCACCCATACGGCGATACAGGTAGAAGTCCTCGACATCATCAAGCTCGGTCTCGTCAGGACGACGCTTCTTCGAGCGATAGGAGTTGATGTAGGTGTTGGTGAGGATGCGGAACATCCAGGCCCGCAGATTGGTGCCCTGCTCAAAGCCAGCAAATCCTTTGTAGGCCTTCAGATACGTCTCTTGAACGAGATCTTCGGCGTCGGACGCGTTGTGCGTCATTCGCAGCGCGGTGGAATACAGCTGCGGCATGTACTCCATTGCCTGTTCGGCAAACGCATCTTGATTGGCCATCAGAGCCCGAGAGGAGAATCGAACTCCTGACCTGCTCATTACGAGTGAGCTGCTCTGCCGTCTGAGCTACCCGGGCGGGAAGCGATGAGGTTAGCCGCCGGCTCCGATCGGACCCACTCGGCGCCCTTCAGCGCTGCTTGGCCCTCGGACTAGGAACGACGAGGCCGGCCAAGTTTCGAAAAGAGCGCCACCAACTGCAGGCGTTCGTTGGGGTTTCGGACGAGGTTGCCGGCAAGGTCGGCGATGTCGTCAATCGCAGCAGCCACATCGGCAGGTCGGGGCGACAAGGCAAGGTCGTCTCGATACCGGCGAGACAATTCAGTGAGTCCGGCTCGGATCTCGTCAGTGCGATAGCGGCGAACTTCGCGCTTGTGTCGGTCTTCAAACTGCTTCCGACCAGACCCGCGCTCGCCACGAGCAGCAACCAGTTCCGCGAACTCGGCGACTTCGGCTGCATGCGATTCGGCCAACGGCGTCATCGCGTCGTCAATCATCGCTAACAAGTCATCGGCGGTTTCGATCGCTCGTGCACCAGTGCCATCGAGACGATCGGGAACCGCGCGCCATGCAGCGCGTCGAAGTGCGAGTCGCTCGTCAGTAGCCAACAGTCGCGCACGACCAAGGTCGCCAACGGCCGCAGCAGCCGCATCGGCGGCGCGTTCCGGTGCAACGCCTTCAGCAATCAGTCGCTCAGTGATGAGTTCGTCGGTGATCGTTGCAAGGTCGATTCGCACACAACGACTGGCAATCGTCACGAGATCATTTGGAACATCATCAGCAAGAACAACAAACACCGTGCCCGCGGGCGGTTCTTCGATGGTTTTGAGCAACTTCGGTGCAGCGGTTGTGACGAGGTGGAACTCGTCGAGGATCAAAACCTTCGGACCGTTTTCAATTGATGAACGTGCCGCAGTTGCGATGATCGTGTCGGCTTGTTCGGCAGAGATCGACGCGCCAACGCGTTCAAACTCAGTGATGTCGGCGTGATTCTGCGTAAGGGCCATTCGTGCCTGCCGAACGGCGTCGTCGCCCGTTCGATCGCGACTCACAAGTGCTGCCGCAAAGGCGCGCGCCAACTCGCGCTTTCCGCTTCCGCGAGGGCCAACCAGCAAATAGGCGTGCACTGGCGCGTTGACGCCAGCGCGTAATTCGCCAACGGCATCGTCCTGACCAACAACGTTGGCCCACAGATCGATACCGGCGAGTTCGGCCGACAGCGGCGGGTAGGTGGTGCGTGATGTCACAGAGGCAGTTGTAGCCGCTCAGCGACGGCTGCGGACACTGCCGCTGACACCTCATCGATCGACGGCGTGCCATCGATAACCACCCAGCGGTCGGGTTCAGCGGCAGCCTGGGCCCGAAAGCCAGCAAGAACGGCCGCATGGAATGCAGCTGGTTCGGCTTCCATGCGATCTCGAGCGGCACCGAGACGGCGATCGGCCTCGGCCTCGGGAACGTCCAAGAGGATGATCAGGTCAGGCCACACACCGCCTGTGGCCCAAAGAGAAAGATCGCGAATCTCGTTGATTGGTAATCCGCGGCCATGCCCTTGATACGCGATCGACGAACCCGCGAATCGATCGGTCACAACGTGACGACCCGCGGCCAACGCCGGTTCAACAAGTTCGGCAACATGTTGCGCCCGATCGGCTGCCATCAAAAGAGCTTCCGCTCGGTCAGAAAGGTCGACGGTCTTTGGATCGAGAAGCACTGCTCGAAGCTGTGCACCGATCACCGTTCCGCCTGGTTCGCGAGTGAGAACCGCATCGAGCGCCTCGGCCAAGCGCGCCGACTGTGTGGACTTTCCACATGCTTCGCCACCTTCGAAGGCGATGAACTTGCCGCGAGTCATTTCGGATCTCCAAACGGTGGCGGCGGAATGAAGGTCGGGCCTTCGGGACCGACGTCATCTGGATGAGGTTCAGGCATTGGTCCAGAAGGTCGGAGATCAATCGGTGTGAAATCCAACGCGAATGCATCGGGCGGATTCGGACGCGACGGATGATCCGATTCGTCTGCGCGCTTCACGCGCTGTCCGGCGCGCAACGAAGCGCCTGCCGCGAAACCCGCCGCGATGATGATGGTTGCAGCAAGCCAAAGTGCGAGACGAACGCCCGGAAGTTCGACGGTCTTTCCAGCGATATCAACTCGGTTATTAATAAGCGTTGATGCAATGCGTCCAAGAATTGCGGCGAGCAGCGGACCAGCGACCATTGCAATGAGCACACACATCCGAACAAGTGTGTTGAGCGAACTGAACACGCGACCACGAAGATCGTCGGCAACTTCCTGCTGCAACATCGCAAAACCAAGAACGTAAACCGGGCCAACAGCGATACCCATGAGGCCAACAAATATCACCGCGGCCCACAGCGAGGACGATGACGCAGCGCAAAAAAGCGCAATGCCGGCGGCAAACAATGCGGCGGTGAACGTGGTGGTTTGGGGCAATCGCTTTTGGAACGCCGACACGCCAACGACGCCGATGGCAACACCGAACCCGAGCGCAGTCGTGAACAACCCGTAACCCGCAGCACCGGCATCGAGCACTTCGGTAGAGAACACCGCGCCAAGCGGGATGAGCATGCCGCCGCCAATGAGGCCAGTAGCAAGACCCAAGTTCACAGCGCGAACGGTGTGGTTCTTCCAGATTTCATTCCAGCCCTCGCGCAGTTCTTCGAGCGTGGCTTTGATGTCGACGCGACGTTCATCGTCGGCCGTGGACTTCACTCGTCGTTCGCGTTTGGGTAACGGCAAGCGACTGATCATCCACGCCGAGAACACAAAGGTCATTCCATCGACGTAGAACGCAAAAGCCATCTGGTTGTTCTCGAGCCATCCGAGACCAGGAACATGTCCGATCCATACCGACAAACCAGCGAGCAACGCAAACAGCAGGGATGCAAACGGGAAGGTCCCGTACGCGGCAGCAAGCGAAAGTGAATTCGCAGTCGTGAGATGTTCGTGCGGTACCAAGTTCGGAACTTCCGAATCTTTTGCTGGTCCCCACAAAAGCGTGAGCACTTCAAGCACAAGCGACGCGAGAACAAGGCCGATGACATCGCTTACGAACGGAAGCAACACCATCACGAGTGCACGACCGAGATCGCAGGTGACCATGACCTTCTTGCGGTCCCAGCGATCGACGAGCACTCCGGCAAGCGGGCCAAAGAAGAACCCGGGCACGATGCGAGCGGCCATTACGAGCGAGATCGCACCAGCACCCGCGCCGCCGCCGATGGTCGCGGCCAAGAGAATGATCGCCGAGAAGCCGAGCCAATCGCCCGTCGCCGACACAACCTGCACGAGCCAAAGCCGGAAGAACTCGTGGCTGCCAAACAGGCGAACGTGAAACCCCGGACGATCCGAGGGGTCTTTCGTGAAAATCGTTTCTGTGTCTTCGCCGAACAGCGATGCCCGAGTCCAGCCCGGGATGGTCGCGTCAACGTCGGGGCCAGGGGCCTCGACGGGCGTTGCATCCTCGGGGGGATCGGCGTCGTCCCGCGGATCGGGGCGATGCACAGCCATGTGATGAGCCTAGGAGAGGTCCCCCACGGCTCTGAGCACCACCCTGAAGCCGGTCAGCGATCCGTATCGAGGATTTGTGAGTCGGACTTGACGACATTGGGTCGCTTGGCCGCCTTCTTGGCCGCCTTCGACTGGCCGGCACCCACAGTTCGGGAGGTCATCAGATCGGGCTTCTTGGCCCGAGCCTTGGCGCTCTTCTTGGCCGTGGCCTTCTTCTTGGTGGTCTTCTTGACCGCCTTCTTCGCCACGGGGCCGCCATTTTCGGCGATGTAGTCACGACGGGCCTGAAGGAGCTCGGCACCCCGTTCGGGGCTGAGCGTTTCGGGAACATCGCCCACGCGAAGCGAGGCATTGGTCTCGCCATCGGTCACATACGGGCCGAACTTGCCGTCCTTGATCAGCATCGGTCGACCCGAAGCAGGATCGACACCGAGGTCGGCCAACGGCGGCTTCGGAGCTCGCTTACCGAACCGGCGGGGCTCAGCAAAAAGCGCGAGTGCATCTTCAAATGTGACAGCGAGCAGCTGCTCTTCCGAGTCGAGGCTGCGAGTTTCAGGCTTTTCAGCATCGCCCTCGTCGCCCTTTGTCAGGTACGGACCGAACTTGCCGTTCTGGGCGCGGATTGCCTTGCCCGTTTCCGGGTCGGCGCCAAGCACCTTCGGGAACGAAAGCAGCTCAAGACCTTGTTCAAGAGTGACCTCGTAAGGATCCATCGACTTGAACAACGACGCGCGCCGTGGCTTGCCATCGGGATCGTCTTCGAGTTCACCGAGCTGCACATACGGGCCGAAACGACCGCTCATCACAAAAACAGTGAGACCGGTTTCAGGATCTTCACCAATGGGCTTGCCACCCTTTGGCATTGCAAGAAGTTCGAGCGCCACCGCAACAGTGAGATCAGCCGGCGGCAAGTTGTCGGGAACCGACGCAGTGTCGTCGCCGCGCTGCACATAGGGCCCGAACTTTCCGGGCTTGGCAATGACAGGCATGCCGTTGTGATCGTCGCCCAATAAGAACGTGTTGATCGCGGCCGCATCGATTTCCGGAAGTCGTTCAGTTACAAGATCGCGAAGACCATCTTTGCGTGCGCCATCGACCATCGGGCCGAAATAAAACTCAGCGAGCGTCTCAACGCTGTTCGCGTCGCCGTTGGAGATGCGATCGAGAATTCCTTCGAGGTTCGCGGTGAAGTCGTAATCAACAAGTTCAGCGAAATGCTGTTCGAGAAGTGTTGTCACTGCGAATGCATTCCAACTTGGAACGAGTGCAGAACCCTTCTTCCAGACGTAGCCACGGCCCTGGATGGTTTCCATGATCGAGGCGTACGTAGAAGGTCGGCCAACGCCGAGTTCTTCCATCTTTCCGACAAGCGATGCCTCAGTGAAACGCGCAGGCGGCTTCGTGGAGTGACCTTCGGGCGTGATCTCGGTTGCATCGAGACC